>NZ_BAAHSG010000034.1:0-66482 GCF_054660775.1 Allocoprococcus similis | reverse complement strand
TTTTCAACCTGTATAAAATTTTCAATGTTCTTTCAATCTAGCCTTGACTTTTTATTTGCAGGCTTGTTTTACTTTATGCTTTTGACATCTATTTTACTTTCAGTGTTCTCATGGAGTTCAGAATTGCGATTACGGATACTCCTACGTCGGCAAAGACGGCTTCCCACATGTTGGCCATGCCGAGGGCTCCCAGGATGAGGACCAGAACTTTGACACCGAGGGCAAAGACGATATTCTGATGTACGATCTGGAGAGTTTTTCCTGCAATTCTCATAATGGAGGATATCTTAAGGATATTATCATCCATCAGAACAACATCTGCGGCTTCGATTGCTGCGTCGGATCCCATGCTTCCCATTGCGATTCCGATATCAGCTCTGGAGAGTACCGGTGCATCATTGATACCATCACCAACAAAACCGAGCTTTTCTTTCTCACCAAGTTCTCCGAGAAGTGCTTCAACCTTATCTACCTTATCCCCCGGAAGGAGATCTGTGTAGACTTCATCGATTCCAAGGCTTTCTGCCACTGCTTCACCGACATCTTTTCTGTCACCGGTAAGCATAACTGTCTTTTTGACACCGCTTTTTTTGAGCTGTGCGATCGCACGTTTGGCTTCCGGTTTGACCGTATCAGAAATTATGATGGTTCCGAGGAATTCTTTTTCAGCCGCCAGATATACGACCGTACCAGGGATTGCGCATGGCTCATATTCCACGCCTTCTTCTTCCATCAGCTTTGCATTTCCGGTATAGACAACTCTTCCGTCGATCTTTGCCTTGATTCCGTGTCCGGCGATTTCTTCAGTCTGTTCCACTCTGTCCATAGACAGCTCACCAAGCTCTGCTTCTTCGTACGCTTTCTTGAGTGCTGCTGAGATTGGATGATCGGAATAGCCTTCCGCAAGGGCTGCCACTTCAAGCAGTCCTTCTTTTTCCCATCCGTTCGGAATAACTTCTGATACAACGAATTCACCCTTTGTCAGTGTACCAGTCTTATCAAATACAATCGTTTTCATCTCAGAGAGTGCTTCCAGATAATTGCTTCCCTTTACCAGAACGCCCTGTTTGGATGCTGCTCCGATTCCTCCAAAGAAACCAAGTGGAACGGAGATTACCAGTGCACATGGGCAGGAGATTACAAGGAAAATACATGCTCTCTGAATCCATTCTGCAAATCCGCCACCAAGAATGATTGGCGGAAGGAATGCAAGTACAACTGCCGCGCAAACCACGATCGGCGTATAGTATTTTGCAAACTTTGTAATGAAATTCTCTACATGTGCCTTTTTGCTGCTGGCATTTTCAACCAGTTCCAGGATCTTCGCAACTGTAGAATCATCAAACTCTTTCGTTGTGCGCACCTTAAGGAGTCCGCTTCCATTTACACAACCGCTGATAATCTCGGAACCTTCTGTTACTTCTCGCGGAACCGACTCTCCGGTCAGAGCAGATGTATCTACAAAGGATGTTCCCGATACGACCACACCATCGAGAGGAACTCTCTCGCCTGCTTTGATGACGATCTCTGTACCGATCTCTACATCATCCGGATCAACCTGTTTGAGCTTTCCGTCTTCTTCAATATTTGCATATTCCGGACAGATATCCATCATTGCACTGATTGACTGGCGGGAGCGGTTGACTGCATAACTCTGGAATAACTCCCCGATCTGATAGAACAGCATAACTGCTACCGCTTCCGAATATTCCTTTACTCCAAGTGCACCAAACGTTGCAATACACATCAGAAAGTTCTCATCAAATACCTGACCATGACTGATATTACGTACAGCCCGGTAAATGATGTCCCATCCCACGATCAGATAAGGGATCATAAACAACAAAAACTGCACCGGCATTTCGGACTGAAATTCCAGTTTTCCCATATGTTCCAGTACAAAAAGAGGAACATAGATAACTGCTGCTGCGATAATACGATACAGCATTATTTTCTGTTTTTTCATCATAGAAGCCTCTCCCCTTTCATACCTTTTCCGGTTTTACAGCTGAATCTGGCAGTCCGGCTCTACCTTCTTGCATACAGCAACGACTTCCTGCATGATCTCATCAAATCTTGCATCATCTGCATCAATCGTAAGCTTCTGCATCATAAAACTTACCGTTGCATCATTTACACCATCAATCTTTTTGATTGCATCTTCCATTTTTGCTGCACAGTTTGCGCAATCAAGGTCTACCATTTTAAATTTTTTCTTCATCTTTCTTTCCTCCTGAAATTTTTTCTCACTGAACATATGCGCAACTGTTCATATGTTCATAATAACTCTGTAATAGAAATCCGTCAAGCAGTTTAGATAACATTTTTTATTTTCTACAATTTCAAAAGAATATACCTCTCCAGAACGTATTCCCTTTTATTTATCAGAACGCTCTATCAGAATTTTCTGACAAAAAAACAAAAAGAAGAACCCGGATTTTCCCAGATTCTTCTCGAATTTATATTTTGTTCTTTACTTTTCAAGCAGCTCCAAAATAGGATGCGACATCAGGAACAGATAATACTCCATCGCTTCATCCGCCGACAGATGGATATCCCGGCTGGTCAGCCAGTATTTGAGTCCGGTTACAACGGTGATCGTATGGAACTCCAGAAAAATCTTTTTGTCTTTGATTCCCTGAAGCTTCTCAAGCTTGATCTTATGTCTGCCCACCATCTCTTCGATCAGCTGACGGATCTTCTTTTCAAGAATTTCCTCAAACCCATTCTGACCGGTCGCTTCAAATGCTTTCTGATAATAAATCCGGTCTTTCTCCATCTTCCGGAACAGCAGATAAATGGCTTCTCTTTCCATCCCGTCTTCAGTCATCTCACGGATATGCTGAAAAACCTCCGTCTCCAGAAGCCATTCCATCACTTCATACTTATCCTGAAAGTAATTATAAAAAGTCGGTCTGATAACTCCCGCCTGATCTGTGATCATTTTAATCGTTATCTTATCAAAAGATCCTTTTATCAGTAGTTCCTTAAAGCTTTCCGCAAGCAGGATTTTTGTTAATTCTCTTTTTCTTTCCATGTGTTGTCCTCTTTTTCCTGCCCATTTCTCTTGAGGAATATTCTATCACAAACAAAACGCTTTTTCAAACCGCTTTTTTTCTGTTTTTTTACTGCTTTTCCACGCGTTTTTTGTAATTTGTGTAACCCTTCTGCTGATGCGGATGCTCTTTCCATAGTTGATCTGCTGTTTTTTTCCACTCACAGGCATAAGCTTCGCACTTACTGCACAAATGTTCCGCACTTTCCGGTGACTGCAGATCGGTCGATTTTGCACCGGTCTCTTTAATCATTTCCTGAAGAATCTCCGGATTTTCAAGCATCGGGCAAGGACGCAAATGATTGTTATTAAAAGGCTGCCGGTCTCTGTATGCCATAAAGAGTGGCTGTTTCAGAGCTTCCAGCAGAGTGACTTCCCGAATATTTGCAGAAGAGTAGTGAATAAATACACATGGTTCTACATCTCCATTCGCATTGATATGGCAGTAGTTTCTTCCGCCTGCGATACAGCCTCCGACAAATTCTCCGTCATTCTGGAAATCCATTGCATAAATCGGCTTTCCACCTGTTGCACCGCGGATCTCTCTTACCCGGTGATACATATATTCTCTCTGTTCCTTTGTCGGGAGCAGATCCGGTGCTGCATCATTTCCAACCGGCATATAATGGAAATACCAGGTGAAACGACATCCCTTTCCGATGATCATATCCAGGAATTCATCCGATGTAACCGTTTCAATGTTCTTTCTGGTATAACAGATTGACGTACCGAAGATCAGTCCATATTTCTTTAACCGGTCCATGGCTGCCATAACCTTGTCGAATACACCCTCTCCACGGCGCATGTCATTGACCTCTTCAAATCCTTCCAGACTAATTGAAAGGGACAGGTTGCCGACTCTTCTCATCTCTTCGCAAAATTCATCATCCACCAGTGTTCCATTTGTAAATGCATGGAATTCGCAGTCATAATGCTTTTCACAAAGTCTGATAATATCTTTTTTTCTTACTAACGGTTCCCCGCCTGTATACATATAGAAATAAATCCCCAGTTCTTTTCCCTGCGTAATGATGCTGTCCATCTCTTCATATGTAAGATTCAGTTTATGCCCATATTCTGCCGCCCAGCATCCGGTACAATGAAGATTACATGCACTTGTCGGATCCATCAGGATCAGCCACGGAATATTGCACTGATGTACCTCTCTCATACTGCGGATTGTCTTCGTTCCATGGAACGCCGCTTCAAATCCAAGGTTTAATGCTGTCTGTTTAATAACATGCGGGTCAATTTCATCCAATGCACGATTCACATAACGCATCCACTTCGAATCCGGATCCTGTATCATCTTTCTTGCGCCTTCATAGGAGCTCTTCTGGAAATTGTCTCCCATGAAACGCTCGGTCAGATCAACAAGATCAAGCAGACCTTTTTCTCTGTCTTTATCCATTTTTCGCATTGCCAAATCAATTGCTCCGCCAAATGCTGCCCTTGCTGCTTTATGTGTCAATTCGCCCATACTCTTTTCCTCCTACTTTTAAAATAAAAAATGCGTAACCACCATATCTGCGCCGGCGATCAGGAATAATATCCCACCGATCCAGTAAGCTTTACAGTTATATTCACAGCCCAATCTATATCCGACCTCCACACCAAGAAAGCACTGAATGATCGTAACCGGAAGCAATACCATTCCCTGTTCCAGGATCTCCACACTCCAGAATCCGATACCCATTCCGGCAAAATACGCATCTATGCTGGTAAGTACTGCCAGTTTTCTAAGCCGTTTCCAGTTTATTTCATCGTTTCTCCGCTCAAAAATCTGCTTATTATTTCTTGCTTTACAGATCATATAAATGCCAAGTCCGATAAATATCAGCACCGACAAAAGCTCCCAACCGCTTGCCGCTGTTGAAATCGTCTCATTCATCTTCCTGTCCGGCTTCAGAATATCTGCAACAACATTTCCCAGAATCAGTGCAAAGAGCTGCATTCCTCCAAAAATCAGACTGGATAAAAGTGTGTCTTTTCCATGCTTCCTAGAAAATCCTGCTCCAACACAAATATGTACAACAAATACATCAAATGAAAGCCCGATTGAAATTAAAAGGATTTCAATAATACCCATAGATTCGCCTCCTCCTGCTGGCTGTTACATATATATTATGTAATCTCTTACTAAATAATAAATCTTCAGATTATCGGTTCTGTTTATTTTTTAACGACATTTTTCCACATTTGTCGCATATCTGTTTATTTTTTCAACAGATTATTCTTCCGGAATCTTTTTTATACAATAGAAATCTCCTTTTTCTGTTAATAATAAAAAGTTCCCACAGAGGTAATTTCTCTACCTCTGCGGGAACTTTGCTTCTTTATTATCTTAGTGATGGAATAAACGGATTCCGGTAAATGCCATCGCCATGTTGTATTTGTTGCAGGTATCAATTACATTGTCATCACGGATTGATCCACCCGGTTCTGCAATATATGTAACACCACTCTTATGTGCACGTTCGATGTTATCTCCAAACGGAAAGAATGCATCTGATCCAAGTGCCACACCCGTCAGCTTATCAAGCCATGCTCTCTTTTCTTCTCTGGTAAATACTTCCGGTTTTTCAGTGAAAATATTTTCCCAGGTTCCGTCAGCCAGTACGTCCATATATTCTTCACCAATGTACAGATCAATTGCATTATCCCGGTCTGCACGCTTGATTCCTTCTTTAAATGGAAGAGCAAGTACTTTCGGGCACTGTCTCAGCCACCAGTTATCTGCCTTCTGTCCTGCAAGTCGGGTACAGTGGATACGGGACTGCTGTCCGGCTCCAATTCCGATTGCCTGTCCGTCTTTTACATAGCATACAGAGTTTGACTGTGTATATTTCAAAGTAATCATGGAAATTGCAAGATCTCTCTTTGCGTGATCCGGAATTTCTTTGTTCTCAGTCACTACATTTGAGAAGAAATCATCATCGATCTTCAGTTCATTTCTTCCCTGCTCAAAAGTAATACCAAATACATCCTTGTGTTCAGTCGGTGCCGGAACATAATTCGGATCGATCTGGATCACATTGTAATTACCTTTCTTTTTCTGTGCAAGAATCTCCAGTGCTTCCGGTTCATATCCAGGTGCGATCACTCCATCCGATACTTCTCTCTTGATCAGTCTTGCAGTATCAACATCACAGACATCAGAAAGCGCAATAAAATCACCGAATGAAGACATACGGTCTGCACCTCTTGCACGTGCATAAGCGCTTGCAAGCGGAGAAAGTTCTCCAAGGTCATCTACCCAGTAAATTTTTGCAAGAGTTTCATCCAGCGGCAGTCCGACTGCAGCACCTGCCGGTGACACATGCTTAAAGGAAGTTGCTGCCGGAAGTCCGGTTGCTTTTTTCAATTCCGATACCAGCTGCCATCCGTTAAATGCATCCAGAAAGTTAATATATCCCGGACGTCCCATCAGAACTTTGATTGGGAGATCACTTCCGTCTTTCATATAGATACGTGACGGCTTCTGATTCGGGTTACATCCATATTTGAGTTCTAATTCATTCATGATTCCTGCTCCTTCTTCACCTTTGTATACTATTTATTCTTATTGATGATCTTGCTTTCGTATGTTCCTGTCTCAATATCAATATATCTTACAAACAGAGATACTTTATTATCTGCATTCAGACTGTTCCAGAGTGTGTCTGCAAATGTGTCCATGTCATCCGGAATTGCAACAAGCTTTGGTTCTCCTTCAAAACTCGGAAGCGGATTTCCATCACACTTGTATGTGTGGATAAAATGTCCTTCTCCGGCTACCGGATTCTCATATGCAAAGGTGTAACGGTTGCATGCATCCGGATTTCCGTTATTGCTCTTCAAAATGGACATTGCATAGTTATATTTTCCGTTCTCAATGTGCATGATACCGGAAATACGTGGTGTGTAGTTTGGTCCATCCGGTTCAAATTCACGGCTTCTAAGGGACTGTTCAAACGTCATCTGTCTGTCCATACCTTCATAAATTGTATCAGTCTGATCTCCGTTTGTAACGATCGTCTTATTGCCGAGTACACGCACCGGTGCGTAGATAATTAAGCTTGGGTCTGTCAGCTTTGACTCGTCAAATGCCTGTGTGCGGATTCCTTCTCCTTCTTCTACAAAGACACGATTACGGCTGTTCTCACTTCTTCCCATGATAAAATAAGCTGTGACCGCTTTGCTTCCGTCGGCAGACTTTCCGATGATGATCCCTCTTCCAGGATAAGAATTGCTCTGCAGTTCTTTTTCAATAGATAACATTTCCATGCTTCGATCTCCTTTTATAACTTGTACTTATGTTTGCACATTCATTTATCACTATTTATTATAACTCATAATACCACTATATTTCCAGTCTTTCTGTAAAATTTTTTCAAGTTCTTTTAAAACATCATTTTCAAGACCACTGTTCCATGGTAAAATGTTAGTAAAATAACAATTCAAATTTGGGGATTATTTACAAAAGAGAGGTTTTACTTCATGAGTAGAAACAGAAAAATGGATTTTGCAGCCGGGATACAAGATGGCATTCCCATCTGTCTCGGCTATATTGCGGTGTCATTTACCTTTGGTATCATGGCAAAAAATGCAGGACTGTCCACCTGGGAAGCCGTTCTGATTTCCCTTACAAACCTGACCAGCGCCGGACAATTTGCAGGTCTGTCACTGATTACGGCATCCGCATCCTATTTTGAAATGGCATTCACCCAGCTCATCATCAATCTCAGATATTCGCTGATGTCCTGTGCCCTTTCACAGAAAATTGATAACCACTATCCTTCTTTCCACCGTTTTCTTATCGCATACGGTATAACGGATGAAGTCTTCGGTGTATCCGTATCCCGCCCCGGAAGGATTACTCCATGGTATTCTTACGGTGTGATGGCACTTGCCGCACCTGGCTGGACACTTGGTACTTTTCTCGGAGTAGTATCAGGAAGTATCCTGCCTGACCGGATCGTCAGCGCACTGAGCGTTGCATTATATGGAATGTTTATCGCAATCATTATTCCCCCGGCACGTGATAACAGGATCATCAGAACCATTGTCGTGATTTCCATGGCAGCAAGCTTCTTTTTTACAAAGGCTTCTGTGCTATGCCAGATTTCTTCTGGTTTCAGAATCATTATCCTTACGATTCTGATTGCCGGAATCGCAGCGTATTTCTTCCCTGTAAAAGAAGACGCAAATCCAGAAGATAAGGAGGATTCTTCCGTTGAAGCATAATCTTTATATGTATATCTTCGTCATGGCAGCCGTCACCTATCTGATCCGTATGCTGCCACTGACGCTGATCCAAAAAGAGATCAAAAATACTTTTATAAAATCTTTTTTATATTATGTACCTTATGTAACTCTGGCTGTTATGACCTTTCCGGCCATTCTGACAGCCACCGCTAATATCTGGTCTGCCGCTATTGGTTTTGCGATCGCACTGATCCTTGCATGGAACAGAAAAAGTCTGATCTGTGTTTCCCTGTTTTCATGTGCCGGCGTATTTCTGGTTGAATTATTAACCGGACTGTAGACTGTAAGACAGATGTTCTGAATAAAGGAGGCTTTCTTATGTGGACCAAAAGTTTTTCACGTTATACCCGCATTTTGCTGGTCAGCGCTGCTGTTATCATTGGAGCACAGATCAGCATCTCACTTTTTGAAAGCGATTTTCGTGTTTCCATCGGAATTTTTGGCATTTTCATGTCTCTGATCCTTTTTGGGAAATATCCGATTCTTCCGGTTACGGTGATAAGTGCCCTCTGTGTTTTCTTTTCCCGTACGCTGATGCACTGGCTTCGCTTTGGCAGCTGGAATCCACAGAGCTATTTTCCGGAAATGTTTTTCTATCTGGTCTACGGAATCCTTTTTTTCCTCTACTGCCGTAAAAATGACTATGAACTTTCGATGTATTCTCTGCCCTGGATGTTTCTTTTTGACTATCTGGCAAATATAACAGAACTGCTGACCCGTAGGGGGATTGACGCTTTTTCTTTTCAGTCCCAGGCAGGTGTCCTTCTGGTTGCGCTTCTGCGTACTGCACTTGCAGGTCTTTTCCTGTTCTGTCTCAGCCATTACAAGTTCAGTCTTCTGAGTGCTGAACATGCACGGAGATACCAGAACCTTCTTCTTTTGATTTCTGAGCTTAACGGTGAAGTTGTCCTGATGCAGAAAGGCACACATATGATAGAGAACACCATGAGCACCGCATACCGGCTTTACCACGATATGAGTGACCGGAATATAGACGAATCCCTCACCCGCACTGCACTTCAGATCGCACGGGATGTCCACGAGATCAAAAAAGACTACAATCTGATCGTAAGAGGACTTTCCTCTTCAATGAAAGTAAATTCTGAAAATGACGGAATGAGCCTGGATGATATCCTCACCATTCTGAAAAGCAGCCTGGATGCATCCCTTCCAAAAGGGAAACGACTTTCTTTTAATATACAGCTGGAAGAAAATCTTTATACACAGAATCATTATCTTCTGCTCTCAATCTTCCGCAATCTTTTCAACAATGCAATTGAAGCAGCAGACGGAAATCTGGTCGAGCTTTCTGTCCGTCAATCCTCCACGGATTCTGCTTATGTTATCGAAGTTGAAGATCATGGACCCGGAATCGATCCGGAGGATATGGAACAAATCTTTGAACCTGGTTTTTCCACAAAGATCAACTACGAAACCGGCGAGGTCAATCGGGGACTTGGCCTTAGCCTGGTAAAGGATTTTATCGAACTCCGCCTGGGCGGAACCATCCGGGTAACTTCCGTTCCCGGAAAAACAGTTTTCACACTTACTATACCAAAAGAGAAATGGAGCGGTTTATAAATGAAATTCTATCTCATTGATGATGATAAAAATGTACTGCATATATTAAAACGTATTATACGGGACCGTGGACTTGGAGAAATTGCCGGGACTGCCGAAAACGGTGTGGATGCCCTCTCGGATCTTCCTCTTATAAATCCAGACATCGTAATTGTTGATCTTCTGATGCCCGAAATAGACGGAATCACTTTCGTAAAACGTGCCCGATCTTATTCACCGGATCTTACTTTTATTATGCTTTCCCAGGTTGCCTCCAAAGATATGATCTCAGATGCCTATTCTGCGGGCATCGAATTTTATATTCATAAGCCGATCAACAGTATCGAAGTAGAATCCATACTCCGGAAGGTCAGTGAATCCCTGACTGCCCGCCGGACATTGCAGCAGGTACAGACGATTTTCCAGACCCAGCAGAATTTTGTACAGCCACAGGGATTTATAAATGATACGGCTGAAAAACCTTATATTATCCGGTTAAAAGGAATTCTTCAAAAGCTTGGCATCACCGGCGAACGTGGCAGCAAGGATATCATTTCCCTTGTCGATTATCTGATCCAGCATAACCAGAAAGTTGACAATGTCACTTTAAGCGAACTATGCAGTCGGTTCAGTGACAATCCGAAATCCATGGAACAAAGGATCCGTCGGACAGCCAACATGGGAATGGTCAACCTTGCCAACCTTGGTCTTGAAGATTATGCCAATGACACGTTTACAACCTACGCCAACTCCCTGTATAACTTTGAACAGGTTCGAAGGGAAATGGATTTCATCCGTGGAAAAAGTGTACGGCACGGCAATGTGAAAATTAAAAATTTCCTGAATGCACTGATTCAGGAATGCACCGAGAGAGCCTGATTTTCAGGTCCTCTCCTGCTTCTTATTTCATCTCTTTATGTGACTTTTTTATATAAATGATGTGAGTGTCAAAAGTAAATTTTGCCACTCACATCATTTATATATTTTCCCTATAATTCATTATTACTTATAGTTACCGTCATTATATACAATAAATCCTTCCCGTATTTGTAGTTTTTTCCAAAAATAAATTTCATTTTGATACTTTTTGTATCTTTTTGTAACTTCCATTTTATTATGTTATCACGATAACTGATGCGAATAAATATAAATTTTAAGGAGGATATCATATGTTAACAATCGTAAAAGGTATTGGTTTACTGCTTCTCACTTTAGCCTGTTTCTCTGTATTCAGCCTGAAATTTCCAAAAGGATCAGAAGCAATGTCCGGAATGGCTAATGCAGCTGTTGCTTCGTTCCTGGTAGAAGCTGTTCACCATTACATCACAGGTGATTTATTAGGAATTGCATTTTTCTCAGAACTCGGAACCGTATCCGGCAGCTTCGGGGGAATCGCTGCAGCTACTTTAGTTCCGATCAGTATGGGATGTAATCCGGTACTTGCAGTCGTTGCAGGTGTCGCAGTCGGAGGATACGGAATCCTTCCTGGTTTTGTAGCAGGTTATATTGTAGGCTTTGTAGCTCCGTTCCTGGAAAAGAAACTTCCAGAGGGTCTGAATCTGATCGTTGGTGCTCTTGCAATCGCACCGCTCGCAAGAATTATTGCCATCGCAGTTGATCCGGTCGTTAATTCAACACTGCTCAACATCGGTCGTATGATTTCTGCAGCTGCTGAACAGTCTCCAATTATCATGGGATTCCTGCTCGGTGGTATTATGAAGATGATCTGTACCTCACCACTTAGTTCTATGGCCCTGACTGCTATGCTCGGACTTGATGGACTTGCAATGGGTATTGCAGCAATTGCATGTGTTGGTGGTTCTTTCACAAACGGTATCATTTTCGACCGTTTAAAACTTGGCGAGCGCAGTAATGTTATCGCGGTAATGCTTGAACCTCTTACACAGGCCGATATTATTACACAGAATCCGATCCCGATTTACGGATCAAACTTCTTTGGCGGCGGACTTGCCGGACTTGCAGCAGCTATGCTCGGCATCATCAATAACGCTCCTGGAACAGCATCTCCGATTCCTGGACTTTTAGCTCCATTCGGATTTAATCCACCGCTTAAGGTTGTTGCTGCAATCGTACTTGCTGCGATCGGCGGATCTTTAGCTGGATTTGTTGGTTCTATCGTGTTTAAAGGTTTTGCAAAAACACCAGCAGATATCAAAGCATCTGAAAAAGCTACCGAAACAATTGTTCCGGAAGTTGCTATCGCTGCTGAATAATCAAAATGACTATTTCAAACTGCTTGTTTATATAGCCCTTAAAGAAGAAAAAGACTCGAAAACTTTTGTTTCCGGGTCTTTTTCAATTTACGGGAAATTATATTTCTCACTCCAGTGTTTCTTCTATATCCGCATTGATTCCTCTGTGTTCAACCGAAGTCGAAAATACGATCAGTGTCTTTGTTCTTCCAAATCGCTGCAATTCTCCAATAAATTTATCCAGCTCTGTTGTGCTTGGAAACAGCACTTCTAACACCATAGAATATTCTCCGGTCACACAGTTGCATTCGATCACATTTGAACACTTTCTCACAAACGGATAAAACACATTTTTTTCCTCCGGCGAAACCTCCAGATTGATCAGTGCCTTGATATGATATCCAAGTGCTTCCGGATTCACCTGTGCCTGATAACCGAGAATATATCCTTCTTTTTCCATCTTTTCAATCCGCGCCGATACCGCCGGTGTAGACAGATACACCTTCTCTGCAATCTCTTTCAATGGGCATTTGGCATTTCTCTGTAAAATATTCAAAATTGTACGATCCACTGCATCCAGTTCATGATTTTTCATCTGCACTACCTCTTTCTTACATCCCATTTATACTTTTGACTCTCACATCAAAGAAGATGTTGGGGTCAAAAGGTCAAAAACCCTCTTGCAAGTCAAAAAAGAGGTACTCCCTGCGTTCTTCTCCACAGTAAAGTACCTCTTTGTACAAATATTTCACTTTTTAAATATGTTAAAAATAATAGCATTCCTTTTTCTTCCTGTCAATAAAAAGACATTTATTTTTTCCTATTTTGATTTGACATTTGTCCTACCACGTGATATTCTGAAATTGTGTTTTAGATAAGATTTAGATTTCACATATTTTTGTAAATCATTAACATCTGTCTGATGACTTACAAAAATATGTGATTTTTATTTTTATCGGCATCATCAATTTTTTTAGGAGGTACTACTAATGAACAAGGGTACAGTTAAGTGGTTCAACGCACAGAAAGGCTACGGATTCATCACAAACGAAAGCACCGGAGAAGATGTATTCGTACATTTTTCAGGAATCGCGGGAGAAGGATACAAATCTCTTGAAGAAGGACAGAACGTTACTTTCGATATCACAGAAGGAAACCGCGGACTTCAGGCTGTTAATGTAACAGTTGCGTAATCACTGCAAAAGATGCTAGAGTAAAAAACCCGGCTTGTGGATCACTCCACAGCCGGGTTTTCTATGTTATAAATGTGCTTTGCCGGAATTACCCAAGCAGTTCTCTATATATCCGAATTACATTCTTATAGAATATCTTCTCGATCTCGCTCTCTGCAAATCCATTCTTTTTAAATACATCTTCCAGCTTTTCCATATCTGCCGGGGATGCAATCTCCAGTTCTCCATTCATACCATCAAAGTCTGAACCAAGTCCTAAAGCCTCTATTCCCGCCATATCACGGATATATTTTGCATGTGCCACAATATCCTCCGCTCTGCTCACAACCGTCTCTCCGTCTTTCCAGTCGCGCAGGAAATATGCATAATAATTCAGCCCGATCACACCGCCTCTTTCCCCGATCGCTTTCAGAAGTTCATCATTCAGGTTCCTCGGATGACTGCACAAATGTCTCGCGTTGGAATGGCTTGCTACAAAAGGCTTCTTTGTGAACTTTAATACATCCCGGATTCCTGCATCGTTTAAATGTGCCACATCGATGATCATTCCCAGGTTCTCCATCTCTTCCAGAAACTCAATCCCACGCGCTGTAAGCCCATATCCGGCTTCTGAAAAGGCTTTTCCGGCAAATTCTCCGCCAGTCGCTTTTGCCGGATATCCAAGCTGATTCGGATAGTTCCAGGTCAGAGTCATCATCCTTGCCCCCATCCTGTAAAAATCTCTTAAAAGGGCAGGATCGCCCTCACAGATTTCTCCTTCTTCCAATGTCAGCAACGCCGACATCCTTCCATTCTTCCGGTTTTCTTCAATCTCTTCATACTTCGTGACCGGCCGGATCCAGTCTTTATTTTTCTCCATTTCCCGATAAAATACATCCGCCATTTTCATTGCATAACGGAATGGACTTCCTGCAAGCATCGGATCCTCCAGATCCAGAAAAATGGCAAAATTCTGAATCAGATAATCCCCCTTTTTCATCCGTTCAAGATCCACATTTAAGTTATTTTTACGAAGTGAAATCTCTTTTCCCTGTTCCTTTCCTCTCAGAATCGCTAAAATCGTATCACAATGCATATCTGCTACTTTCATTTTCTATTCCCCCATCTTTTTTCTTTCTTATAATATCTACCGTATGTGATCCCGCACCAACCAGTTCCGGGCGTTCACACGTAGTCAGATGATAGTCAATAAACGTCTGGAAGGTCTTTTCATCCATCGTATTTAACACCTGACGCATATAATCGGATGGTCCATCCGCCGAAATAATCTGGATCCGTTCCATTCCTGCTGCTTCATTGTAGCTGTCAATATCCTCCAGGCGCACATAATCATACAAATCTTCCGGTGAAGGACATACCCGGTAATTCGCATCCAGCTTGCCATTTTCCAGACATTCCTGTATATGGTTCTCCCGGAATCCATACATCAGAACACTGTACTCATTCATTGTATAAGCCACCAGGATCGTGCCCTCATCCTTCAGAACACGCTTCGCCTCCATCAGCGCCTTCACTTTATCTTCCTTTGTATAAAGATGATACATCGGCCCAAACAGGATGATCAGGTCAAATTCCTTATCCGGAAAACGTGACAGCTTCAGCGCATTTCCCTGATATGCTTTCACAGAGCTGTTCTTCTTTTTCAGAATTCCCAGATTGTATTTCACCAGCTCTACCGCCGTCACATCGTACCCTTCTTCGGCAAGCGCAACACTGTAGCGCCCGGTTCCGGCTCCTACATCCAGAATCTTTACCTGTCCATGCTCCCGCTTAGGAAGATATTTGTGAATGTACTTCATTGAGGTGATAAATTCTACCTGTCCATGGCGGCTCTTAAGCCGCTTCTCTTCGTTGAATTTGTTATAATATTTTTCAAGCTCTGTCATCATAAATCTATTGTATCCTTTGTTTTTATTCTAGCGCTGCCGCTCTCCGGAATAAAATAATTCCGATCACAAACAAGACAGCGATCATCCCCACACCAATATTGATATTGCCGGTAAGCTGCGAGATCAGGCTCACGATCGTTGTTCCCATAAAGGACGCACCTTTTCCGCAAATATCCATTAATCCAAAGAATTCACCTGACTGGTTCGCCGGTATGATCTTCGTAAAGTAAGATCTTGAAAGCGCCTGCACACCTCCCTGGAACATACCTACCCAGACTGCAAGAACCCAGAACTGCCACTGGTAATGCAGAAAAATCGCAAAAATTGCCACTCCAAGATATGCCACGATACATACTGTGATCAGCTTTTCTGCAGAATATTTCTGTGCCAGTCTTCCGAAAATAATCGCAAACGGGAAAGCTACGATCTGCGTAAGCAACAATGCAAGAAGAAGTCCTGTACTGCTAAGCCCAAGTGCAGATCCATATGCAGTTGCCATATCAATAATCGTATAAACCCCGTCAATATAAAAGAAAAACGCCAGAAGGAACAGGAAAACCTTCTTCTCCTTTTTTACATTTTTCAGTGTAATGCCGATTCTTTTGAAGCTTTCTGAAAAAGCATGCTGCTTCTTTTCTACATAATACTTCTGGTGATAAGTTTTCAGAAGTGGTAATGTCATAATTACCCACCACACCGTGATGATCACAAAGGAAACCATCATTGCTATTTCCATTGTAATTCCAATCTTCCCTGCATTTAACACAACCAGAAGACAGATTACAAACGGTACACAGCTTCCGATATATCCCCACGCATAGCCCTGAGAAGAGACTTCATCCATCCGGTCTTCCGATGTCACATCGACAAGCATGGAATCATAAAATACCAGCGTTACGGAATATCCGACCTTTGCAATGACAAAAACTACCAGAAAGGCCAGCCAGTATTTTGCAAAACCCAGAGCGACCGAAGCAATTGCCCCGATTCCAAGTGCAATTGTAAAAACTGGTTTTTTATAGCCTTTTGTATCTGCAACAGTTCCAAATACCGGTCCTGCAAGCGCTGTAAGCAAGGTTGCAATGGACACTGCATATCCCCAGTATGCCAGATACTGTACATCCGAAAGTCCCTGTTTTCCTGCGATATAGTTGAAATAAATCGGTAAAATGGTTGCTGCCAGAAGTGTGAATGCAGAATTTCCGACATCATAAAGTATCCAGTTTTTCTCCTGTTTTGTCAGTTTTGTTTTCATTTAGCGTATCCTCCTTGCCCGGAAGCTGAGAACCAAATGTGTAGGCATATACAGAATCTAATGTGGCGCTTCCTTCCAAAAACGGTTTGTATTCGCAGATCAGTTTGTCTGCCAGCGGAACTGCTTTTTCATAAAGATGAAGCAGTCTTCTTATCTGTTCCCTGCAGGATTCATTCTCATGATACTTGATAATAAACCCATGAAAATCATAATAAAGTCCTGCCACTTTAAGTGCTGCATAAAGTGCCATCCGCTTTATTTTAGATGGACAGACAAGAATCCTGTCATAAAATACCATTCCATTCAGTGCTTTTTTGACTTCCTTTGCTGTAATTCCGCGATAAAAATCTTTTATAATTACCGCATTTTTCATAGAAGGAACAATATGTCCGGTCAGTCTCCTGCTCACTGGATTTTCTCCATTCATAATCATCAGCTTACGGTCCAGCTCGCCCTCCACTGCAATATGTGCAAGACCAGTTTCTTTTACTGCCTGTTCCACGTAACCATGGCAGGTCTCATCCAGCGCAAAATGGCAGAGCACTCCATATACATAAGCCAGATGCTTTTCATACTGGTCGTGTGTATGTAAAACCTTCGCTGCATGAACGAAGAACTTTCCCCCGCTCTCGCTATGCATACGGCTTCCCAACTGATTGACCTTGTTCTTGCCAAGCGGTCTGTAATAAAAAAGAATATCAGGTCCATGAAGTCCAATATTAAAAAGCTCCGGGTATTTATCAATAACTTTTCTCTCATATCCGCTTAATCTGCCCCTGATCTGCTGTCCGAAAATGTAATGTGCATAGGTTGACGGCATATTATCCCATCCTTTCTTTTCTGAAACACGTTTTATTATAGACGTTGCACTTTGCAGGCTCTATCTTACTTCTGTAAAGCTTATATAACGGCTTTGTAAAAAGTAATGACAAAATGATACGCTCTAAATAAATAGTAACACAAAAAGGCCTTTCAGGATAGTCCCGAAAGGTCTTCTGCACAACACTTTTAAAATACTTTCATCGTCCACTTGCTCATATCCCACACTTCATTTACCACATCCTGATAAAATTCCGGCTCATGGCAGATCAGAAGAATACTTCCTTTGTATTCCTGAAGCGCTTTTTTCAGAGAATCCTTTGCATCCACGTCAAGATGATTGGTCGGCTCATCCAGGATCAGCAGATTCGTGTCCCTGTTGACCAGCTTACAGAGTCTTACCTTTGCCTGTTCACCACCACTTAGTACCCTTACCTGGCTCTCAATATGCTTCGTAGTGAGTCCGCATTTTGCAAGGGCAGAACGCACCTCATACTGGGTAAATGACGGAAATTCCTGCCACAGTTCTTCAATACAGGTTGTCTTGTTCTCTCCTTTAACTTCCTGTTCAAAATAGCCGATCTGAAGATTTTCCCCAAGCTCACACTCGCCGGAAATTGACGGGATCAGACCAAGTACACTCTTCAAAAATGTAGTCTTTCCGATACCATTGGTTCCGACAATCGCAATCTTGTGTCCTCTTTCCATCTGGAAATTCAGCGGCTTGGAAAGTGGTTCATCATAACCGATTACAAGATCTTTGGTCTCAAATAACATTTTTCCCGGAGTCCGTCCGTAACGGAACTTAAATTCCGGTTTCGGCTTTTCCGCTGCCAGCTCAATGACATCCATTTTATCCAGCTTCTTCTGTCTGGACATCGCCATATTTCTTGTAGAAACACGGGCTTTATTTCTTGCCACAAAGTCCTTCAGTTCACTGATCTCCTGCTGCTGTCTGCGGTATGCTGCCTCAAGCTGTGCCTTCTTGACTGCATAGACCTCCTGGAAATGATCATAGTCTCCCACGTAGCGATTCAGTTCCTGGTTCTCCATATGATAGATGATATTTACCACTTCATTCAGGAACGGAATATCATGGGAAATCAGAATAAATGCATTTTCATAATCCAGAAGATACCTTTTCAGCCACGCAATATGTTCTTCATCCAGATAATTGGTCGGCTCATCCAGAAGCAGGATGTCCGGCTTCTCAAGCAGAAGCTTTGCCAGAAGGACCTTTGTTCTCTGACCTCCGCTTAGATCTGTAACATCACGGTCAAGCCCCAGATCCAGAAGTCCCAGTGCCCTTGCCACTTCCTCTACCTTTGCATCAATCGTGTAAAAATCATGCAGTGTCAACTCATCCTGGATCGTTCCAAGCTCTTCCATCAGAAGATTCATCTCATCCTCGTCTACTTCGCCAAGCCTCTCACAGATCTCGTTCATTCGCTGCTCCTTCTGTAAAAGCGGATCAAATGCACTTTTCAGTGCGTCCTGGATCGTCATCCCGCTCTGAAGGACTGCATGCTGATCCAGATAGCCTGCGCGTACATTCTTCGCCCATTCTACCTTTCCCTCGTCCGGCGTAAGTTTCCCGGTAACGATACTCATAAAAGTGGATTTACCCTCTCCGTTTGCTCCTACAAGACCGATGTGCTCCCCTTTTAAAAGGCGGAACGATACATCATCAAAAATGGCACGGTCACCAAAACCGTGTGTCAGATGTTCTACATTTAATATACTCATATTTTATTATTCTCCCTGATTCATTTCTTTACACATTGTCTTTTATTATATGTGGAAACTGATGTTCTTTCAATATAAGCAGACAAAAAACCCCAGAAACACAAGGTTTCTGAGGTTTGTATTTTTGAAAATGAACTCGAAAAACTTCGTCTTTCTCGCTGACACTTTGCTCCAAATTAACGTTTAGAGAACTGTGGTGCTCTACGAGCTGCTTTGAGACCGTATTTCTTACGTTCTTTCATACGTGGATCACGTGTAAGGTATCCGGCTTTCTTAAGCACCGGTCTGTAATCAGAATCTGCTTCAAGAAGTGCTCTTGCGATTCCGTGACGGATTGCTCCTGCCTGTCCTGTGTATCCACCACCACGTACGTTAACGAGAACGTCAAATTTATCAACTGTTTCAGTTGCAACTAATGGCTGACGAACTACAACTTTAAGAGTTTCAAGTCCTAAATATTCGTCGATATCTCTTTTATTGATTGTGATCTTACCTGTACCTGGTACAAGGTATACTCTTGCGATAGATTTTTTTCTTCTTCCTGTTCCGTAGAATTTAGCTGTTGCCACTTTTATTTCCTCCTTTCAAACCTCTGACTAAAATGTTAAAACTTCTGGTTTCTGTGCCTGATGAGCATGTTCTGCTCCGGCATATACATGAAGTTTCTTGATCATTGTTCTTCCCAAAGGTCCTTTTGGAAGCATACCTTTAACAGCAAGTTCGATAACCTGTTCCGGTTTCTTTGCCATCATTTCTCTTAATGTAGTTTCTTTCATTCCTCCTACATAATCTGAGTGATGATAGTATACTTTCTGATCTAATTTCTTTCCTGTAACTTTGATCTTTTCAGCGTTGATAACAATTACGTTGTCACCTGTATCAATGTGCGGTGTAAATTCCGGTTTGTTTTTTCCTCTTAAAACTTTAGCGACTTCTGCTGCAAGACGTCCAAGTGTCTGTCCTTCAGCGTCAACTACATACCATTTTCTTTCAATCTTATCTGGATTAGCCATGTAAGTTTTCATTGGTTGACCTCCTATGAATTTCGGTTTACTAATTATTTTCATTGTAGATTCTATAGAAAACAAGTTCACTCCGGGGCTTTGGTGCAAACTGTTTCTTCTCACGTCATACTTGCATATTATATTATACTGACAAGCTTTTGTCAACTGTTTCTTGCTGGTTTTCGTCACTTTTTTGTAGGAATTTTCTACAGCATTTCTTTCAGACTGTCCACAGTTTCTTCTTCCTTCACCAGTGTAATACTGCCATGATCCAGGCATTCAACAAACTTACATACCAGGTCAGGATCAAACTGTCTGCCTGCATCCTGAAGAAGCTTCTCCCGTGCCACTCCAACAGGAAATGCTTTTTTATAGCATCGTTTGGATGTCATGGCATCAAAAGAATCTGCCACGCACAAAATCCGCGCAGTCAGTGGAATATCTTCCCCTGCGATCCGGCGTGGATATCCTTTTCCATCATACCGCTCATGATGACCGATGACTGCCGGAATTACATAATCCAGCGATGGAAGGTGACGGATAATATCGATCGATGCCTCTACATGCCCTTTAATGACCTCATATTCTTCATCTGTCAGTTTTCCCTCTTTATTGAGTATATACTCCGGAATGCCGATTTTACCGACATCATGCAGAAGTGCTGCCTGCCGGATAATCTCTATCATATCTTCGTTCATTCCAAGGGCAGATGCCAGTGCCGTTGCATAATAAGCTACGTTGTTGGAATGGCTGAACGTATAGTGATCCTTCGCATCAATTGCCGCCGTCAGCGCATAAATCGTAGACTCATACTCCTGATAAATATGGGTACGATTCCTTGTATTGTTCCCCACACTGTTGTTCTGGAACATCATATCAAAGACCTGGATCCCATTTTTTCCATTATGTTTCACATGATAAACTGCCAGATCTACATTTTCCATCAGCTCTTTCACATTCCTTGCCGCATAAGGAGCCGCACTGATACCGGCACTCACAGTTACCGCTTTCAGCTTCATATCCGTTCTGCGGTTATTCATAACGTAAATCTGTTTTGCAATAGATTCCACCATATTTCTGGCAGAAAAAAGATCATATCCCGGTAAAAGAACCGCAAATTCCTTTCCTCCATAGCGGGCGGTGTATCCACTTTCTCCGACACTGCTTCTGATGATATCTGCAATCCGCTGCAGACACAGATCTCCTTCTTTCACCCCATACAACTGATTATACAATTTAAAATCATCTACATTGATGATCGCAAGTGCCAGCGATGCCTCCCTGTTTTTCTCAAGCTCTTCATTCAGCACTTCGTAGAAATACTTCCGGTTCAGTAATCCGGTCATCTCATCTGTTCTGGCTTCCTGACGGGCTCTCTCGTACAATCTTGAATTCTTAATCGCAATCGATGCAACCGACGTAACAGATGAGATCAGCTGCACCTCATCATATACCAGCCGTTTTTTTGCCGAAGCATCTGTGATCAGAATCACACCAACCAGGCATTCTCCATCTTTCAGTCCTGCACAGTAACGGATATGCGTCTTATCCAGCCGGTGTTTTTCACTCTCCCACATCGACTTATACTCCACAGTATAACGAAAATCCCGGTAAATGATCGGCTCTTCATGTTCTTTCAGCCACTGGATCATCGGGTTTTCTTCTTCCATCGTAAATGTCAGATCATTCAGTGGCTGATCACTTGCCACTCCCCGATATGGCTGTCCTGGTGCATCCTGCATACAAATATAGATATTTCCAACATCCATCAGTTCTTTCATGACACTGATCGTTTTATCCAGAATTTCATTTAAATCCAGCGTCTTCGAAATTGCAGAGCTGAACTCCCTGATTTTTTCTGTCTGATAATTTTCTTCCTTGACAAACACACTGCGTACCAGAAGCTTCCACAAAAAAGTAAACAGCGCATAAATCACCAGAAACACAATTGCAAAAACAAGGGCATAAAGCGTTGTATTCTTATCCATCTGTATATGGAAGATTTTCTGCAAATATGGAATTATATTTAAAAATACAATAACAGAAAATAAGAATCCTACACCGTAACACAGACTGGGCGATGCCAGCATCTGCAATCGGAACAGACGTCTGCGTATCAGTGCATAAAACAGAAAAAATACATTTACAATGCCACTTAAAATATCAATCGGAAATCCACTGAAGAATGGTATTCCAAGCAACATATTCCCTGCAAACAACACCAGAACCCCTGCCATGACCGGTTCATACTGTACTTTCATATTGGGATTCGCTTTGCAGATCCGCACAAGAATAAGAAAAAGATAAATCAAAAAAATACCCGCCGGGAAAAAGAGTACTAATATAGTAGGTTTAATCTCATACACAAAAGTAGGAAGCCCATTCTTTTCCACCACATTCGGGCATCCCAGGAATACCCCATGCCGGATATTTACCACAAAACAGATCAGCATAACAGCCAGATATATTTTCCCTGGCAGACTTTTTTTCACCCCGCCAAATGCCAGGATAAAGCAATAATATGCATACGGCAGTAGTAAAATTCCAAGCAGGGAAACCTGATACCAGAATTCATAACTTGGCCACAGATGGACACGCATAAATGCCGATCCTCCAGCCCAGAAAAGTAGTCCAACCAGCACTACCAGAAAGCTATTTACAATTTTATTTCGCTTCGCTGTCAGAAACATCAGCAGCATAAATCCATAGCACACCATTGCTATGATTGAAATATATCCATAGGTTCCCATAATTCCCTCTTATCTCACTTTGTTCAAACATTCCTGCACTTCCAGCAACGCCTTCAAATCATAATAAGAAGGATTCATCTGATGCAGTTTTTTCCCAGTCTTTTTTTCATAAGTTTCAAATGTTCCGCACGTAAAAATTGTAACCTGTAAAGGATCCATTCCCAGGATTTTCTTCAAGTCACGGTAATCCTGATCAATATATTTAAAATATGTACTCAGTAACTCTTTTAAAATATCGGCGCTCATGGCACTGTTCAGCAAGGATTCCCGTTCCAGTTCTACATACATATGCAGATATGGGCGGTTCTGTTCATTATATTCCTTTGCCGCAACCCAGTTTGTGATCGGGAGCTTTGACAGACGAATGACATTTCGGATCCCATTTTCTGAAATCCTTGTAAATCCTGCTATATCAATAATCCATGGTACCCGGTCCACATATTCAAAACGTGGGATCTGTGTTTCATCTTCCCTGTTTTCCAGTCCAACGCACCGGTACATATCACCACAGCGATATCTCGCGAATGCACCGCCTTTCAAAATCGTAAATACGAGCTCATATTTTTCTCCCGGCTGGACTTCATCCATCAGATATGTCGGCGGAATATAAGACGGATCTTCATGATTTTTCAACATATCCTTCTCTGTGATAAATTCATAAAATGCCGTATCCGGGAAGAAATACATTCCTTTTCTCGTCCAGGTCTCCGTCCCCATTATAGATGGTTCCGTACCGGCAAACAATTCCATCGGCCGGATTCCCCAGAGTTCTTCCAGATCATCTTTATAGCACTGATTGTCCGTACCTGCTACCATGAACCCTTTCAAATGGAATAAATCCTTTGGGAGTAATTGCCGGTTCTCCTTTTTGCAGCGGTATTTTGCCTGTATCATACGGAAGATCATATGCGGTCTGCATTTCAGAAGACTTGATAGTTGGATACCGCCGCCACCGGTCATCGAAGAAAGGCTCAGACTTACCGCATAAGCCACACTTCCAAGACCAAAGAAAAATCCCAGATCTTTTTTCATCGCCATTTTAAATCCCAGCTTGTTTCGTTCGCTAAAACTCATATTCACAGCATCTTTTACTGCCGGAAGAAACTCGATATCGATTTCTTCCCCGAGTGCCAGTGGGAAAAGTCCGGTAGCATACGGAAGCGGTGCCAGCGCATACAGAAATTTGTCCGTAGAAGCAACATCAAAAGAACCCTTTTTCCTGCTGGTCGATAAAATCAGACATGCTGTCACATTATTCCGGTAGGTATCCAGCATACTTCTTGTATATGGTGCAACCTTAATCGGATGTTTCCCGCCTTCCCAGGTTGTCTGAATCCAGATCACCGGATTCCCCGGAAGCATATCAGGCTGCTTGGTCAGAAGAATGTCTGCGTAATCTTCATACTCCGTCAGCGGTACCATTTTGCGGAATTCATCCAGATTTCGGGGATGTTTTCCTTTCAAAATCGACTGTCCAAGTCCACAGTTACTCCACAGCTGGATCTGTTCTTCCATCAGTCGCCGCTGGATTTTCATGTAACCGTCCATCGACAGATCCAGAAATCCACAGTACTGCTGCCATATTTCATTATACTGTTGTTTTTTTAATTTTTCTTTTAAATTCATAGACTGTCCGCTCCAGATCAATCATTTTTTCTGATAGTACGCAGGCACACCCGTATACTTTTTCTGTTCGGTATCAGAAACGGTGTACTTTGCTGATATTCTTTATAGTTAAAAAATGTCCGTGGGAATGTCCACAGATCCTGAAAAATAATATACAGATAATTCCAGAAAATCATAAGTAAAAAATAAATCCCATGTTTCCATCCACCGACCATTCCCCACATGCACAAATATGCTCCTGCAAACCATAAAACACCAGGATGGCGGCACAATCCATACATACCTTCCGTATAAGCCGCACGCAGTTTATTTTCTTCACAATAGGTTTCTTCAAAGGGAAGCGCAAAAAACAACGTATAAATGAGCAGACAAAGGAAAAGGAATCCTCCTAATCCAAATCCGGTCATTGTTCCGATCTTTCGATGGCAGCTCCCCCATGCTGCATAAAGCTCTGCAATCAGCGATACTACAACGAGAATACTCCCAGCTGCAAAAAATTTTTGTAATACTGCATTCTTCATCCGAACACTGTTGATATCATAAATAAAATACAGAATAAATCCTGTACTTCCTAGTATAAACTGCCACATTTTTCTCTCCATGATTTGTGCATTATTATGCACAAATACCTTTTCACGCACTCTAAATTATAATAAAAGCTACTATAAATTGCAACCAAAAAATGTCTTCCCTTTCCCCTTTTTTCAAAAACATTACCATATCATTACATTTTTTACAAATTCCACTTTTGCTTTAAATAGTATACCATCATTTGATTCTATCTGATACAATAGATGTATGGGATTTTTATCCAAATTTTGACTAAAAGGCAGGTACTAAAATATGTGGGCTTATGAAGGAATTTTTTATCAGATCTATCCAATTGGATTCTGTGGCGCTCCGACCGCAAATGACGGCAAAACCGTATCCCGGATTTTAAAATTAAAGGACTGGAGCAGTTATCTGGAATCCTTAGGTATCTCTTCTATATTATTAAATCCAATTTTCGAATCAGACAATCATGGTTATGATACCAGGGATTATAAAAAAATCGACTGCCGTCTCGGAACCAATGAAGATTTCGCAGAAGTATGCAAAGATCTCCATGCACACAATGTAAAAATCGTTCTTGACGGTGTGTTTAATCACGTAGGACGCGGCTTCTGGGCATTTAAGGATGTACAGGAAAAGAAATGGGATTCTCCATACAAGGACTGGTTCTGCATCAATTTTGACGGTAATTCCTGTTATAATGATGGATTCTGGTATGAGGGATGGGAAGGACATTTTGAACTGGTCAAACTGAATCTTGCCAATCCTGCTGTTGTAGATTATCTCCTGGAATGTGTAAAAGGCTGGATCGATGAATTTGACATCGACGGTCTCCGGCTTGATGTTGCATACTGCCTGGACCGCAATTTTATGAAACGTCTGCGCAGTTTCTGCCAGGAATTAAAACCTGACTTTGCCCTGATCGGAGAGGTTCTCTTCGGGGACTACAATCAGATCGTCAATGACGAACTGCTGCACAGCTGCACCAACTATGAATGCTATAAAGGTATTTATTCCAGCTTCAACAGCATGAACATGTTTGAGATTGCGCACTCTCTGAATCGTCAGTACGGACCGGAACAATGGTGCATTTACCGCGGAAAACATCTGATGTCTTTTGTTGACAACCACGATGTAACCCGAATTGCAAGTATCCTGACCAACAAGAACCACCTGCCGCTGACTTACGGACTTCTTCTTGGTATGCCGGGTGTTCCTTGTATTTATTATGGAAGTGAATGGGGTGAGGAAGGGGTAAAAGCACCAAATAATGACTACGCCCTTCGTCCATGCTTTGAAGAATCAAAGCCAAATGAACTGACCGAAGAGATCAAAAAAATGATCCACGTCAGAACCGGAAGCAATGCACTCTGCCACGGAAGCTACCGTAATGTTGTCCTGACCAACCATCAGCTCATCTTTGAGCGTCGGACTGATGATGAACGGATGCTGGTTGCGATCAATGCATCGGACGCACCGTTTACTGCGCACAATGGAGAACTCGGAGGCACAATGACCGACCTGCTCACCGGAAATGAAATCCAGATGAACGGACAGCTTGAGATGCCGCCGTACAGTGTACAGTATCTGAAATAAAACTTTTTCATCCTAAAAAACCGGAAGAAATGACTTTCTCAACAAGTCATCTCTCCCGGTTTCTTTTTCTAATAAATATATTCCTTCATTTCCTGATAGACTCTCGCAAGAGGAAGACCCACGATCGTATTATAATCACCTTCAATCCCACAGATATACACGCCAAATGCCCCTTGGATTCCATAGGCTCCTGCCTTGTCCATCGGCTCTCCTGTCGCAATATATTCCCTGATTTCTTCCTTGTCCATCGGATATACATGCACATCACTGCATTCATGGAAGGTCTTCCGGATCTTTTCCCCGTCCTTTTTTATCAAAAGTGTAACACCGGTATAAACCTGATGTGCTTTTCCCTGAAGCATGGAAATCATCTGATATGCCTGCTCTTTATCCTTTGGCTTTCCGAGAATCGTTCCATCCGCTGCAACCACCGTATCTGAGCCGATCACCAGAAAATCTCCTGTATTTTCCGTTTCATACTGCTGATAGACATCTTCTGCTTTCTGAACAGAAAGTTCTTCCACAACCTGGCCTGGAACTTGGGATGTAATTACTTCCTCACAGTGTGACGGCATGACTACATGCTTTATATTTCCCTGTTCCAGCAGTTCTGTCCTGCGCGGTGATGCAGAGGCCAGAACTACAGTCAGCTTCTGTATTCTACTACACATAGATTAATCCTCTTTCACAAGAATCTTCTTAATTTCTCCCATATACATGTTATGCATATCTTTGTCAGCATACCATTTGTCAAGATTCTCTTTCTCAACAAAATTTTCTTCTCCCATGCGCTGTACATAAACCTTCTTGCATACAAAGATCATTTTTGCTTCTTCAAACGCAACTGTTCCATCTACATAATATGGTGTCAGACCGGCTTCCTTAATCTTATCTTCGTCCCTTCCGGAAACTCTTCCACAGAGATTTAATGCTTCTCTCTGCTCTTCTCCAAAGAATGCCAGTGTAAAATAATCTTCTCTGTCCACAAATTCTTTGGTATAACGGGAATCACGGATATAGGCTGTTGCAGTTGGTTTTCCCCACATGATTCCAACACCGCCCCAACTTGCAGTCATGGTGTTGCATTTTTCTTCATTTCCTGCTGTAATGAGCATCCACTGTTTTCCGATCAGATCAAATGGATTCTCTTTTACTTCTTCTGATTTTATTTCTACAAAACTCATTCTTTTTCCCTCTTATTTTGCGATTACTTTACGGAAGTTCTTCTTTCCTTTTCTGACAACCTTTCCGTCACCTTCAAAGTCTGCTTTTGCAAATGTTGCTGCAATATCAGAAACCTTTTCTCCGTCAACAGCAACTCCGCCCTGCTGTACAGCACGGCGTGCTTCTGACTTGGAAGCAACCAGTCCACTCTTGTGAAGCAGTGTCAGGATATCGATAGTTCCATCTGCAAAATCTTCATCAGAAAGCTCTTCGGTCGGCATATCTGCTGCATTTCCTGAGCTGAACAGTGCACGTGCACCTTCCTGTGCCTTCGTAGCTTCTTCTTCGCCGTGAACCAGTTTTGTCAGTTCGAATGCAAGGATTTCTTTTGCTGTGTTAAGCTGTGCACCTTCCCATTTGTCCATCTCATCAATCTGCTCAAGTGGAAGGAATGTGAGCATACGCAGGCATTTCAGAACGTCTGCATCTGCCACATTTCTCCAGTACTGGTAGAATTCGAACGGAGACGTTTTTTCCGGATCAAGCCATACAGCACCGGACTGTGTCTTACCCATCTTCTTACCTTCTGAGTTGAGAAGCAGAGTAATTGTCATTGCACTTGCATCCTTACCAAGCTTACGACGGATCAGTTCTGTACCACCAAGCATGTTGCTCCACTGGTCATCTCCACCAAACTGAAGGTTACAGCCGTATTTCTGGTATAACATATAGAAGTCATAGCTCTGCATGATCATGTAGTTGAATTCAAGGAAGCTCAGTCCCTTTTCCATACGCTGTTTGTAGCATTCTGCTGTCAGCATACGGTTTACGGAGAAGTGTGCTCCGACTTCACGAAGTACTTCCACATAATTCAGATCCATCAGCCAGTCTGCATTGTTTACCATCAGTGCTTTCCCGTCTGAAAAATCAATAAAACGGCTCATCTGCTTCTTAAAGCAATCACAGTTGTGCTGAATTGTCTCAGGAGTCATCATCTGACGCATATCCGTTCTGCCAGACGGATCCCCGATCATAGCAGTACCGCCCCCGATCAGAGCGATCGGCTTATTTCCAGCCTCCTGCAGTCTCTTCATCAGACAAAGTGCCATAAAATGTCCAACATGCAGACTGTCCGCCGTCGGGTCAAACCCAATATAAAACGTAGCCTTCCCATTATTCACCAGATCCCTAATTAACGGCTCATCCGTAACCTGTGCAATCAATCCTCTAGCCTGCAGCTCTTCATAAATACCCATTTCTAATCTTTCCTTTCTTTTTCAAAACCTATATCTTAGTCACAGCCAATCTTCTCCCCCGGAGACGGAGGCGGTATTCCTGTCTGGAACTCTTTGAAGTATTTTGGACTGTCAGCTTTTTGAAGATCTTTCCAATTGCTCTGCCTTTGCAGGGAGTTGCCTCATACTTTTTAGTTTCTGAATATTTGCGTTATCAGTAAAAATCCATCTGTCTGAGCGCAGCGAGTTATGGATTTTCACTGATGCTTTTAGCAAATCTTCAGAAACTTAGAAGTATCAGCTCCCGAAACCGCAGACAATTGGAAAAATCTTCAAAAAGCGTCCGTCCTGAACCCCTTCAATTTTTCCAATAAAAAAACCTCGTCCTCCGGCCAATCAGCCTTTAAGGACGAGGTATATTCTCTCGTGGTACCACCTTAATTCACACCCGGCTCGCACCGAATGCCTCAGTCAGTAACTAACATTACCGCAGCAGGTATAACGTCCGCCACTCCGTCACAGCTTACTTGCGCTTCCGCGCGTTCGGTGTGAAGCTCCAAGATGTATTCGCATCTGACTCTTCGTGCACCTCTCATCAACCGGTTACTTTCTGTCTGAGCCTTGTCATCTGCTACTTGTTCTCTTCATAGCCTGTAATTTTCTCTTCTTTTGTCATACTACCGTATCCTTCAAAATTTGTCAAGCCGGATTTCATACCAAATTATCACAAAACAACTTTTGTCAAATCCAATTCGCAGCCTTCCATCATTTTCCGAACCACTCTCGCAGATTCCCTAATTCCAGAAATCCGTCTTCTGCTCCAGCTCAATATCTGCACTTTTAAACACCGGATTAACTCCCCGCTTCAACTGATCCTCATAATCCCGGATTGCCTTAAATGCCGTCCCGGACAAAATCAGGATCACCGGAATATTGATCAGAGCCATCACGCCCATCAGCACATCCGAAAGATCCCACAAAAGCGACATTTCCATACCTGCCCCCAGAAATACAACAAATGCCGATACCAGACGGAACCCTCGCATAAAATTTCTGTCTGGTTCCTTTTTATGGATATAGGTCAGAAGGTTGTCGCAATAGAAGCAATTTCCAAGCAACGTTGTAAACGCAAAAAATACCATAGCCACCGTGATAAATACCGGTCCAACTGTTCCCAGTGACTCCTGAAGGGAAGCCTGAACCCATGGCGCGCCCTGCATTTCTTTTGTCGGATCAATGCCGGATGACATACACATCATCGCTGTTGCTGTACACAGCAACAGCGTGTCGATAAAGACAGACAGCATCTGAACCAGTCCCTGTTTGACCGGATGGCTGACGTTTGCAGAAGCGGATGCATTCGGCGCCGAACCGATTCCGGCTTCGTTGGAATACAGCCCCCGGCGGATTCCCTGCATCATTGCGGAGCCTGCAAATGCTCCGAAAATTGCTTTGAAATCAAACGCTTCCTCAAAAATACGGAGGAACATTTCCGGTACATTGCGGATATTGATGATAACCACAATCAGCGCAATCCCGATATATGCAAGTCCCATCACCGGCACAAGCGTCGATGTCACCTTTACAATACGGCTTCCGCCGCCAAGCAGACACCATCCGGTCATAACTGCCAGAATCCCGCCAATGATCCATGGGCTTATCTTCGGATCATAAAAAGAAAATCCGGAAAATGTAGACTGCAGATTGTAGGATGCCAGCATATTGAATCCAAACGCATAAGTCATGATCATGGCAATACAGAACACGATCGCCAGTGGTCTGCAATGCAGCGCCGCCTCGATATAATAAGCCGGACCACCATAGCATTTCCCATCCTCTCCCTTTTTCTTGTAAATCTGTGCCAGCGTACTTTCAATCAGTGCAGACGCACTTCCGATAATCGCAATCACCCACATCCAGAATACAGAACCAAATCCCCCAATACAGATTGCCGATGACACCCCGACAATATTTCCCGTTCCTACTCTCGATGCCGTTGAAACCATAAGCGCCTGGAATGATGAGATTGCCTCTTTGTCGTCCGGCTTCTCCATCACGGACTCACAAGCTCTCTTAAATAAACGCGCCTGTGGAAATCTTGTCCGGATTGTAAAATATAAACCTGCTCCGATCAGCATAATCACCAGAAGTTTGCTGTACATAAATGAACTGACCGCCCCAATAATTTTCTGAAACATACCTTCTTTCCTTTCTCAATGTTTTCTACCATTTTCGCAATATCTTAACGGAAACTCTCAAAATTTGCAAGCTTTTTCTATTTATTCCCTGTCATTTCGTCCCCAATCACTTTGTAAAAATATTAATTTTTTCAAACAAAATGTCAATATAAAAAAAGCGGACAAGCAACCTGTCCGCCAAATTTATACTATATTTTTCTATCCCTTTACAGCTCCGGCAGCAACACCCTTGATGATGTATTTCTGTCCTGCCAGATATACAATGATGATCGGGATTACTGTAAGCATAATGCTTGCCATCATCGGTCCCATTTCAACTCTTCCGTAACTTCCGCGGAAATACTGGATCAGCATTGGAATCGTTTTATATTTCTTAATATCAAGTACAAGAGTTGGAAGCAGGTAGTCATTCCATACCCACATTGCTTCCAGAATACCTACGGATATCATGGTAGGCTTCAGGATATGGATATCGATCAAAAAGAAAGTCTGCAGCGGATTACATCCATCGATCATCGCAGCTTCCTCGATCTCTACCGGAATGGATTTTACAAATCCGCAGAACATAAATACCGCAAGACCTGCACCAAATCCGAGATAGATCACCCAGATATTCCATGGCATATTCAGATGTAAGGTATCTGCTGTCTGTGACAAGGTGAACATAACCATCTGGAAAGGAACAACCATGGAAAATACAAACAGATAATATAAAATCTTTGAAATCGGACTATTTACACGGGTTATATACCATGCACACATTGAACAGCATACAAGAATAGCAACCACAGAAGTAATCGTAATAAATGTACTGTATCCAAGACTGCTTAAAAATCCTTTTGAAGCAATGGCATCTACATAGTTTGTGATTCCTGCAAATGCATCTGCAGTTGGAAGTTTAAATGCAGTTCCTGTACTGATCGCTGATTCTTTTTTCAAAGAGTTCATCAGGATCATAATGATCGGATAAATCCAGGCGAGTGCCGCAATTGTTAAAATAACTGTCCATATTGTATTTGCAATACTTTTCTTCTTTTTCATTACTGCTGCACCTCCTTAGATCTTGTTGCTTTCAGCTGTACCAGTGAAATAATGATAACCAGAGCACAGAAGATCACTGCTTTTGCCTGCCCATAACCTTTCCACTGCATTCCGGCACGTGCGTAGAATGTCTGGTAAATATTCAGTGCCAGCATTTCTGTCGCATGGTTTGGATCTCCACCTGTAAGAGCAAGGTTCTGGTCAAACAATTTAAATGAATTGGTAAGTGTCAGGAAGACACAGATCGTGATGGAAGACATTACCATCGGAACTCTGATCTTCCAGAGGATATCCCACTTTGCTGCTCCGTCAATCTCTGCTGCTTCGATCAGATCATCCGGTACATTCTGAAGACCTGCGATGTAAATAATCATCATATATCCGATCTGCTGCCAGCACATCAAAATGATAAGTCCCCAGTAACCGGCTGAAGAATTCAGTGCCAGAAGCGGCTGGCCGATGATCGTAAGAAGACAGTTGATCAGGATCTGCCAGATATATCCAAGTACGATTCCACCGATCAGGTTCGGCATAAAGAAAATAGTTCTGAAAATATTGGTTCCCTTTAACTTCTGTGTCAGAAGCAGTGCCAGACCAAATGCCAGTACGTTGATCAGTAAGATCGATACAATCGCAAATAATACTGTAAATTTAAATGAACTTGTGAATGATGTATCCTTGATCGCTGCTGTATAATTTGATATTCCAACAAATGTTGCATTTCCTACTGTTGTAAATTTACAGAAAGAAAGATAAAATCCCTGTGCAAACGGAATGATAAATCCGATCACAAATGCAAGAAATGTTGGGAGAACAAATATTGGTGCATGTTTTTTCAGTGCCTTTTCCATAGAAATCCTCCTCTTTTCCTTTTGCCCGGAAGGATCTCCCTACCAGGTGGCTCTCATTTCACTTTTTATTTTTATATGGGAAAACGTAGTTTCCCATATCCAGAAAACCCGCTTCGTACAGGCTCTCCTCTCACTTAAAAGGGGCAGGCAGACCGCCTGCCCCTAGGTCAGTTCTTTTTATGCAACTTATTTATTCATTTGCAAGCTTGTATTCTGATGCCCATCCATCTACGAATGCGCTTACTACTGCATCCCAGTTAGCATCTGTCTGATCTGCTGCATAAGCTGTCAGTGCAGATCCAACACCATTTTTCCACTCTTCTGAAGGCATTGTTGAGAAGTTCCATGCTACCGGAGTCTTTCCGTCTTCTGTCATCTGTTTGTCTTCTTTGATAAAGAGATTCTGAGATTCCTGAGCTTTCTTAAACGGAATATTGAATCCCATATCGTCTGCCATACATTTTGTTCCTTCATCTGAAGTTACACACCAGTCCATAAAATCTAATGTAGCCTGAATATCAGCTTCGTCTGCGTCTTTATTTACGCACCAGTAATTTTCTGTACCTGTGCAGAGTCCCTGGTTTGCTTCATCGCCTACACCAAAGTAAATCGGAAGCATGGTCAGATCATCATCTGTAAGACCGCCATCGATCAGCTGTGTATATTCCCATGTACCATTCTGATAGAATACAGCTTTTTTATTCAGGAATTCATTTCTTGCATCGTCACCTGTCTTTGCAGCAAGATCTTTTGGAGCACATGTGCTGTTGTTGATGTACAGATCCCACATATCACGGTAATTGTCAAGATATGTACCTTTGATTGCATCTGTTGTGTTAATTCCTTCATCCTGATATTCAAAGTAGATTGGAAGGTTTGCAAGGTGTGTCTTGAATCTCCAGTCTGAAGATCCGTCCATACCTGCTGAAGTAAATGCAGAGAATCCAAGTTCAGAAGATCTCTTTGTAATGTCTTCTGCTACTTTCTTCAGATCTGCAAAGGATTTGATGTCATCCGGTGTATATCCTGCTTCTTTTAATAATGTCTTATTTGTGATAATTCCGTATGTTTCAATAACATATCCGATACCCGCTACAGAATCTCCATCTTTCAGTGCATAATCATCACTTGTGAGTTCTTTGTAAATATCAGAATCTGATAAGTCGTAGCAGTAATCTTTCCAGTTTGCAAGTCCTACAGGTCCGTTTACCTGGAATAATGTTGGTGCTCCGCTCTTTCCCATTTCACTCATCAGAGTGGTTTCATAGTTTCCGGAAGCTGCTGTAACAACCGTTACATCTACACCTGTCTCTTTTGTGTAATCCTTTGCCAGCTGCTGCCACTGTTCATCCTGCTCCGGTTTGAAGTTCAGATAATATACAGAACCCTTGCTGCTGTCCCCTTTACTGTCTGCACTCTTGTCATCGCCCTTGCTTCCACATCCTGCAAAGCATCCAAGTGTCATGATTCCTACCAGCCCCAGTGCCAGCCATCTTTTTTTGTTTTTCATAATTTCCGTTCCTCCTCGTCTGGATTTCTTTTCTATGCTTAGATAATAGCAAGAATCCAGGCAAAGGATGTAGCAAATAGAAAACCTCATATACCAAAAAATATACTTTGGGGTATGTAAAAAATTTGTTATTGATAAAGGGACGCCAACAGCCATATTCTCCGTCTGACCTCCGTTGCACAAACCATTCCGGCGAGCCGCTTAAACCATCCATCATGCGCGGCAATGGCCTTCATGATGGATTGCGTCTCTCCTCCATTGTGCAAAGTCGGTCTGCCAGAGAATATGGCTGTTGGCTGACTATTGATAACATAACAATTTTTCTATTTTCTACCTCAACGTAAAACTCTTGAACACACACCAAGACTTCAGGGATGCGCCAGCGACCGCCCGAACTTTGACAGGGATCAGGCGCCTTGAGCACGATGGGAAGGAGACTCAGCAAATTGTTGAAGCCATTGCTGAAACAATTTGCGCCCTAAGAGGCTCCTTCCCATGGTTCGTGCGTGAAGCCTGAGACCTGTCAAAGTTCGGGCGGTCGCGTCCGTCTTCTCCTACCTCTCCGCTTCATACTCCCGGATACTCTCATTTGCAGCCTCCACAACCTGTGCAGGTGTTATTTTCCCTGCGGCAAGCTCCGGAAGGCACTCCCCGAGTGTTTCTTCCTGGAGGATGGAATTCCATTTCACCTGATAGTTCGGAACGATCTGCGGATTGTTATTGTAGGCATTTACATAATCCTGAAGGAGCTGGCTGATTTCAATGCGTCCGTTCTTGTCCATCAGCTCTTTCTTCTCATCCAGATTGAATTTCGTGCGGAATTTCAAAAATTCAACAGCTCCTTCTTTGATCTCCTCGCTGTAAGTGGAAACCACCGCCCAGCCAAAGGTTTCCGGTGAGGCGATCAGTTTATTTTCCGGAAATGCGGAAAATCTTACCTTTTCTTTCCATTCTTCCGGCAACTGGTCGATCATCCAGTATCCGTTCGGGATCATTGCCACCTTTCCTGTGACAAAATTATTGTATGCCACATCGTAGTCAGCATGAATTGCATCTTCTGTTGTATACCGAAACAATTTCTGCAAGGTTTCTGCAATTTCAAGACCGGTATCATTGGAATAGCTTTCCGGGAGAAGCTCTTTCATAAATGCATAGCCTTCTTCCGTGTGTGCTGCCTCTGCTGTTGCAATCAGCATCGGCGCCCAGCCGGTTCCTTCCGTGTGAAGTCCAAGCGGTGTGATTCCGTTTGCCTGCAGCCGGTCACAGCAGTCCCAGAATTCTTCCCATGTCTCCGGAAATTTCTCAATCCCTGCTTCCGCAAAAAGCTCCGGATTCCAGAACATGCCGGAGCACGCAAATGCCGCCGTACTGATCGGTCCAAGATAGATATTGCCATCCTCATCCGTACAGCCTTCCATCACCGCCGGTTCGATCATATTCCTCCACTCTTCATCCTCTTCCAGATACGAACTCAGATTCTCGATCCGTCCATCCGCAACCATCATCTGATAAAAGGACGGCAGGGTGCGCACATCATAGATCACAGCCGGAAGCTCGTCGGTGACATTTAACCGTTTCAGATTTTTTCGGTATTCCTCTTCCGTCTCCATGATCCATTCCACTTGCATATGATACGTACCGGCATATTCTTCATTAAATGCATCAACGACATCCTGTTCCGTTTTCTTGCCGGAAGTCGGATCTACCGTCAGAATGATCGGAATATCAATCTCCTTTTTCTCTGTGCTCCGGCTTGTCTGCCCCGTATTTTTACCACATCCGGTCAGCACTGTCAGAACCAGCGCGATACAAAACACCGATTGCAAATATTTTCTATAAATCACGTTTCTCCTTTCCGTCATCCGGAATTTGGATTGTACACCGGGTTCCATTTTCTTCTGCCTCATAGTAAAACAGCACATCCTCTCCATATTTCAGCCGCAGTCTGGTCAGTACATTCACCACTCCATATCCGTGTTCCTTATCCGGGAAGCATTTTTTCGCCTCCAGAATCGGATGCCCGTTTAAGGCATTGATCTTTTCCATCATTTCCCGGTCAATCGGCTTCCCATTATTGAACACCACGATTTTCAGCTGGCTATCCTCCCTCGCAATCTCAATCCGGATCAGACCATTCTCATAAATTTCGCAGAATCCGTGCTTGATCGCATTCTCGACAAGTGGCTGCAAGATCAGCTTCAGCATCCACGTACTCTTCTCTTCCACCTTACACTCAATCTCATACCGGAACAGATTTGCATTCCGGATCTGTTGGATTTCCATATAGCTCTTTACATTTTCCAGTTCGTCCTCCACCGTCACGATATCACTGCCCTTGCTGAGTGACAGACGCAGATATCTGGAAAGTGCCTGAATCATCTTCATGGTCGTCTCTTCTCCGTTTATCCGCGCAAGCATGTAAATTGTATCCAGCGTATTATAAAGAAAATGTGGGTTGATCTGTGCCAAAAGCATGTTCAACTCCGTCCGTCTGAGCACCCCTTCCTGTTCTTTGATCTCTGCCAGAAGATTCTCAATATTTTTTAGCATCTTATTGTAGGAATGTCCGATCTGATCCAGTTCTGTATTGGTATTCAGTTCAATCAGGCGACTGAAATCATTTCCGTCAAACTGTGTCATCTCTTCACTGATCTCCCGGATCGGACTGGTGAAACGCTTGGAAAAATAGATACTGAGCACAACCGCTACCACTGCCACAAACAGATAAATCCCGATCAGCACCGTAAGTACCCTCATCGTTCCCTGCGTCATTACACTCGACGGAACGACTGTGAACACCGTCATTCCCGATCCGCTCTCTTTATAAACCGAGCAGACACCACCGCTTACTTTCCGGCTCTTTGCAAGGATACCGCTTGTTTCCTGTGCGCTGATCCTATAGACTTCCTGTTTTACCGCATCCGCAATCTTCGTCCCTTTCGGGCACCAGGCAGCGCATAAATTCCCCTCCTTATCCAGAATTCCGATCTGCACGTCATCTGTCATACTCCGATTCTTTCCAAGTATCGTTTCCAGAAAGCTGTCATTCATCTTGATAAGCAACAGCCCTGGTTTGCTGGCGTATTCCATACTGTGTACATATCTTCCGATAAACAATGTTTCTTTCTCCGTCCCAAACAGAGTATCCTTCGCCCAGAACCACTGTGTTTTCGCATAAGAATCTCCCATGTAATCTTCCAGATGGCTGTCTGAAAAATCTTCATAATCAATATGAGAGTAAGATCTGGCATAAACATTCTTTTTATTATCCACATAACAGTATTCTGCCACATGATCCAGATTCATATAGGCAAAATATTTTTGAAGGGAGTTCTTTTCCACATCTGCAAGTGAAGCTTTTTTCAGACTTTCCTGAACCAGATCGTAAGTAATACATTCTGCCGTCCCTTCATCCGCCTCTTTTGACAGTGTATCCAGAGCCAGCCCCATCTTCTCATTTAAAAATTCATATTTATCTGTAACCTCTGTGGTCAGACTCTGCCTCACATAAATCCAGACACCGATGCTTGACAGCAAAATTGCCAGCAACAGAAGCCCCATCGTATATCGAAGGTATTTTTTCTGTATTCCGGATTTAATCACCCAATTCTTCATTCTTCGTAATCCTTTTTGTATTCACTCGGTAATTTTCCTGTATATTCTTTAAATAAATGCGAAAAATAGGATGCATTGCTGATTCCCACCTGCTCACATACCGTTCCTATACTCTCACATCCATCCTGGATCAGCCGCTTTGCTTTCTCCATTCTCTGCTGCAAGAGATACTTTTTAAAGGTCATATGAAATGTATTTTTAAATACACGGCCGAAATATACCGGATTCAGGTAAATCTGCGTTGCCACCTGAACAATAGAAAGTTCTTCATCCTGCAAATGCTCACTGATATAAGAAAGTGCCACTGTCATGTATTCCTTTGCACATTTATTTTCTCCGCTTTCTGCGTATTTTTCCCGTTCCTCAATTGCTTCTCCGAGGATCCTATAACTGACATCTACCGCCTGTGCCGCTGTCAGACTCTCCATATTAGAATAATAATTCCGGAACTGTTTCTGCAGTTTTTCCGTCATTCCGTAAGTATCGTTCAGCATCATCTCCGCTTGTAGCATAACCTTATGTATATAACGGATCTGTAACTCTTCCTCATGTGGAAGTGCGTAGATCAACGCAATAAAAGCCTGTTTTAACTCTTTAAACGCATTCTTCCGTACAGCATTGACGATCGTAAGGCCTGCCTCTTCGCAATCACTCTTTGCCGCTTTTTCTTCCTTTTTCACAGGTATGGAAAAAGTATTCTCATCTGTGGCTCTGTTGCAGATTGGCTCGAAAAGTCCCTGCGCCTCTTCGTAACTCCTGCGGATTCCCTCCAGTCCTTTATACGGTTTAGAAATCGATGCGGTAACCGGACTTTTCTGTTCCTTCTTAACCTGATCCAGAATCTGTGCAATCTCGCGCACCGTCGCATTTTCCTTTGTCTTGATCAGAAATACATGACAGCCTTCTGCCTTTTCAAAATGCCAGAAAAAATACCGCTCTGAAAACTTTTCTTCCAGAGATTGTATCAATTCCAGCCTGGCTGCTTCGTAATTCAGTGCATCCGTAATCTTATATGTAAGATCAAGATCCACACATATTGCGATAAAACGGTCGCCCTCTTCGATCACATCCTTCAGGATTGCAAATACTTCCTGCATCTTTTCATAGGAAATTTTATTCTGTAAATATTTCTGTACAACAACCTGGAGAAAACTGGTGGAATCTTTTCGGACCATATTTTCCCAGCTTTCATAACGCTCTTCGCTTTCCAGTTTCTCCATACAGGTCTGGTATGCACCTTGCATAGTCTCCTGTAGTTTATTTTCCTCGATTGGTTTCAGCAGATATGCATATGCACCAAGATCACACGCCTGCTGTGCATAATTAAAGTCACGGTATGCACTGAGTACAATAAAAACCGGATCCAGCTCTGTCTTCTGGATCTCTTCCATCACCATCAGACCGGAAATCTGTTTCATCCGGATATCCGTCAGTACTACATGGGGCTTCACTTTTTTGATCACTTCGATTGCCTGCTCCCCACTCTGTGCCTGACCGGCAACTTCAAATCCCATTTCGTTCCAGTTGTACGTCTTAACCAGTCCCTGCAGAAGGATTGGTTCGTCATCTACGATCACAAGTTTTAATAATTTCATACCGTTTTTCCCCATTCCTGATAATCTTCCTACTTCTTATTTTAGATAAGACATGATAAAGAATTTATCAAAAACTATACTTCCGATGCAAAAAATCATACTTTTACCAAAAATTATACATTTTAGAAAAATAAATAGCAAGAAATTAAAAAAAGCCGTTACTTCTACAAATTTGTACAAGTAACAACTTTCTATAAATTCAACTTTTAACTATGCACAGGTCACTCCAATAATCAGAAAACCGATACATGCAACTACTCCTGCCGTAAGTGCATATGGAAGCTGCGTCTTTACATGATCGATATGATCAGATCCGGTTGCAAGTGATGATAAAATCGTGGTATCAGAAAGCGGTGAGCAATGATCACCAAAGCATCCTCCACCCATTACAGCTGCTATTGTAGCATATACGACCGGTGTTAAAGCTCCACCCGATATATTCAGAGCCATCTGTACACAGATCGGTGTAACAATCGCATAGGTTCCCCATGAAGTTCCTGTAAAGAATGCAATAAAAGCAGATACTACAAAAGTCAATGTCATAAGGATCGTCGGTGTCATCCAGCTTTCTGTAATAGAAATTGCATAATCTGCCGTTCCAAGTGTGCTGCTGATAGAATTCAGGCAGTATGCCATTGCAAGGATCAGCATCGCAGACATAACACTCTTAATTCCTTCTACTGCTGTGTCGACAAGTTCATTCACCGTTCCCATTTTCTGGATCAGCATTACAATGAACTGGTATACAACGGCTGCGATAAATGCTTCCAGTGTTTTGGCACTTCCCATACACACATAAGTTCCGATCGTAACTGCGATAATGATGAGCGCCGGCATCAGAAAATTCAGAAACAGATTCGGCTTGCATCCTTCTTTTAACTGGATTTTATCAAGCTCATCACTCATCATTGGCCTTGCTTTATCGCTGATTACTTTTCCTTCTTCTTTTGCTCTTTTTTCTGCTTTACGCATAGGACCATAATCCGGGATAATTCCCACTGCGATCAGTCCGCACATCAGAACAGCTGCAATTCCGTAAAAGTTATATGGCACCATATGGATGATCACTTTCTGTGCTGCATTTGTATCCGGAATATTCTTGGTTCCAAGTGCAACCAGAAGACCTGCCATATAAATTCCCCATGAAGAAAATGGAATAACTGTACAAACCGGTGCTGATGTCGAATCACAGATGTATGCAAGCTTTTCTCTTGACACGCGTGCTTTATCTGTAATTCCTTTCATAACAGTTCCTACATAAAGTGGGCTGAAGTAATCGCTGAAGAAAATAAAAATACCAAGCAGAAACGCAAGAGACTGTGCTCCTCTCTGCTTCAGGTTCTTTTTTCCAACGACATTCGAGAATGCCTGGATCGCACCTGATTTCTGAAATAATGCCACCAGGATTCCTACAAATACTTCCAGTGCAAGGATCCAGATAAAATCCGCATTTCCAAGTGCATTCTGCATCAGATCCGAAAATCCGAATAATAAATTATTACCGGTGATCGCAACTCCGACTACAACTCCGATCAATATAGAAAACAACGCATTCTTTGTTGCAAATGCCAGTGCCAGCGCAATGATCGCCGGTGCTAAAGATAAAATACCATAGTCCATCTTTTTTCCCCCCGTTATTTTAATAATTTTGCCAATGCTGTCTCGACAATCTCTCTTCTTCTGATAAGTTCTTTTTCCGGTGTCAGATTCGGATTTCCTGTTGGGTAAGGGATTGCTTCTGCACCGGAAATCCTTGCTGCACCAACTGTATTGGAAATAGGTGTTACTGTACATACATGAACTGCCGGAATTCCTGCTTTTTCAATCTGTTTTACAATCGTTGCACCGCAACGTGTACAGGTACCTCAGGTACTGGTGAGAATTACACCATCTACTCCTGCATTACTCAGGATTGCACCAATCTCCATTCCCATGCGGGTTGCATCTGCTACTGAAGTTGAATTTCCGGTGGTTGTAGTCAGATATGGATAAATACTTCCTATCTTTCCTTCTTTTTCCATCATGCGAAGCACATCAAGCGGTGCTACTCTGTTTGGATCCAGGTTTGCATAGACCGGGTCGTATCCTGCATGGACAGATTCAAACTCTCCCGCTTTTAAGCCATCCATGCCTTCAATACTGTACTGTTTGAAAAATTTTGCTGTCGCAGCAGGCATATGGTCCGGATTGCCAAATGCGACAATTCCACCGGAAGTACAAAGTGCGATCTTTTTTCCTGCAAGAGTATCCAGTCCTTCTGCCGGTTTTACTTTTTCATAAACAGAAATTTCCAGCTCTGTTTCATATGGTTCACCTTTCAGTTTTTTCAGCAACATATCCATCGCACGCTCAGCGCCATTCTTTTGACGGAATACATTCACTCTCTTTCCTTTTGGATAATATCCTTCTTCTTTTGGCAGACCAATTTCTTTCCCTGCAAGAAGCTTATTTGCGAATCCTGCCATAAGCTTTACTGCCTTACGCATTGCAGCTGCCGATTTACCAACTTTCAGAATATAGATATCTTTCCGGTACATCTCAACTGCCGGATTCTCTTCATAAAGACCTGTGATTGCTTCTACGTGCATCTTCTGCACGGCATCCTTACAGATATCTGCACAGGCGATTCCAAACCTACCTGCATTAAACGCCGGTCCCGCAATGATAAGGTCCGGGCTGAGTTCCGTAATCTGCGCTTCAACAAACGCTTTTACCTCATCCATATTCTCGGCATAATAGTTATCTCCGCACACGATCGTTGCCACAATCTCGGCATCTTCGAGAAGCGGAACAAAAGCCTGTGCATTTCCTCTTGCTCCCTGCTCTATGAATGGCTTCTGATAAGCTTCTGCTTCTCCACCAATCTGACCAAAAAACTGGTTTGTATAAAATAAAACTTTCTTCATCTTTCTACGGCTCCTTAAATTGTAATTGCTCCCAGGTAAGTATTTCCCTGCAGATTGTGACCACCCATGATTCCATGGATCTCAATCAGAAGTCTTCCGTCATCCTGAATAGAATCTACATTACCACCTGTTGTCTTTGCAACATCACTTAATACGCCGATTGTTTTCTCCATCTTCGGAAGCATGATCGTTGCATTACTGTTACCGGTTGAAACAATTGCATCTGCCTCTGTGACACTGTCCGGAAGAGATTCTGACATTCCATCGACACCGGCATCTTCATTTGTAATGATCACTGTCTTGATTCCGCGCTTTTCAAGGCCCTGGCATACAAGCATCAGATCCGTTGTCGGATTACCAAATCCTTCCTGCGAAATAATGACTCCGTCCGCACCAAGCATTTCAACCATCCGGACTGTCAGCATACAGTCTCTGTATTTTTCTTTCAGACTTACCATCAACGGATTCAGCACGATTCCCATGAAATTGATTTCTTTTCCATGCTTTTTCATACATTCTTCGATCACAGCGTTATTCAGATGATGCCAGGTCGTAGTCTTGGATCCCGGAGATACACAGTTACCGCTTACCAGTGCTCCATCCATCACTTCGAGCGGTGTGATCATCGTCGGAACCATCTGCTTGGAATCTCTTCCATAGAAATATGTATCATGCAGAAGTCCCTGACTCATGCAGTTATAGACATAGACTACTTTCGGAAGATCCGGATACTGTGCATATTTCTCTCCAATGCTGTCCCATGTATATTCTTCTGATTCATACTCTTCCTGTCCAACTGCAAGCTGTCCCACAAATGCTGCCAGGCGGATTCCTGCCATTCTGACCATCTGTTCATGTTCATGGGCATCAAATTCCGGCTGTTTTTCGATCACCATAACCAAATGGTTCAGCTTTGAAAATGGTGTATATTCTGCCGCCGGTCCACTCATATCGATCAGTCCCTCCTGAAAGCCTACGATTGGTCCAGTCGTTGTTACTGCACACCCTTTCAGTGCATAGGTAACGCCATATCCTCCCTCTTCCATTGTCTCTTTGAAAATTCCCGGGAAAATATCTCCTTCCAGTTTGGCACGTGGTTCAATTACATCCTTTACCGGAATAATCCTCACAGATTCCCCCGGTCTTGCAATATCGAAATCAACTTTTTTAATTCTCTTATCTTTCATGACTTCTTCGGCCAATGATTCTTTGTTCAGATAAAGAACATGATCCCGAATTACGTTTTCCTCTCCAAATGCAATATTCTGAATTTTGATTTTTCTTAATTCTAAATGCATTTTTCCACTCCTTTGATTTTATTTATGTTTTTCACATCGCTCTATTATCTCACTAAAGCATTAAGATATCAATTCCATTTATAAAATAAATTGTATTTTTCTATTAGTATTCTGTTAAAAAGGGATGAGCATTCTGTCTGCTCATCCCCTTTGCTGATTTTTTCAGTTTACTGAATCTGCATTATTTTCTTTTTCTGCGCTTCCAGGCAAAGCCGCCCATACCTACTCCGAGCGAAGAAACTGCAAGTCCTAACCAGCCAAGTACGTTTGCCGGATCTCCGGTCTTCACAGAATCGCTTCCGCTTGTCTTTGATCCATTTGTTGTACCATCTGTTTTCTTTACAGATGAGCTGTCTTTCTTTGCAAGTGCCTTGATTGCTTTGTTCAGGCTGTTTGTTGCATTATCTACTGCTTCCTGGCTTTCTTTTGCTTCCAGTGCTTTCTGGGCATCTGAAAGTGCGCTCTGCAGTGCTTTCCAGCTATCTGCTGTGTAATCTGCTTCTTTAAGCGCTTTTGCATCTGCAATTGCTTTTTCAAGAGAAGCAGTATTGATTGCAACTGGTTCTTCTTCAGCTTTAACCAGTGCATCTTTTGCTGCATTTAAAGCAGCAAGTGCCTGATCAACTGCATCCTGACTTTCCTTTGCTTCCAGTGCAGTACGTGCACTCTGCAGTGCTGCCTGGTATACACTCCAGCTTTCTGCTGTGTAGTCTGCTTCTTTAAGGTTATCAGCTTCTGCAATTGCAGCTTCCAGTGCTGTTGTATCAACCTCTGCCGGTGCCGGAGTCTCTGCTATCTTGTAAGTAAATGTAAGAGGAGTTGTATAACCTGTTGAAGCTACTGTAATCTGAAATTCCGTTCCAGCTACCGCATCCTTAAACGGATCTGCAGCTGTCTTGATCGTACCATCCTTATTGATAATAACTACGGAGCCTCTTCCACTTGCTGCATAATCTTTACCATTTACATTTACAGAAGTAATATTTCCAAGATAAGCTTTAAGCGCATCTGTGTCAAATCCTGCTGCCTCTACAAGTTTCTTGTTCTCTGCATCATATGCTGCAGGCATATCTTTTGTTGTCAATGTAAATGTTGTAACAACATCTGCATATTTCTTGTTCTTATCTTTAATTGTGAGAGTATATTTTCCAGGTTTTACAGAAGCTGCTGCTCTGCTCTCTGTCGCTGCTTTAAAAGTCAGCACATTACCTTCTACCGACACATCCAGTCCAGCCACACTGTATTCCGGATCAAATCCATCCGGAAGCTGTACATTGATTGTAGTCTTGCCTGCTTCAATATCTGCATCTGCAACTTCTGCTTTTGTAGTTTCTGATTTTACAGGAACATAGATATCTTCGATATCCATTGTATATACCCCATTTGTTGTATAATACTCAATGCTGTCAATCGTCTTACCCATCATAGATTTATAGTGTTCAGAAGATGTCGGACAATTGTGAACTGACTCTGTAAATCCAGTACACCATGCAAGTTCTGTACCTCTCCAGATATTTTCCAGATGACGCATACCATAAGCGGTTCCGTCTGTTGTCTTTACTACAACTGCATTTACATTATCTGATTTGATTTCTTCTGGAAGTCCATCAAGATCAAGCTCATAATCTCCATAAGATGTTTCGGTTGAAAGTTCAGCTGTAACTCCTTCTATTTTCGTTGCTTCATTACCTTTTACTTCACTGAATACAAGATTTCCTTCTTCATCAAGTGATACTTCTTTATAGTTTGCAGGTGTATCTTTAAGCGGATAATATGCATAAGTATCATTTTCAAACAAAGTGTCTTTTCCGGTCAGTGTTGTGGTAATTGTCTTTCCTCTGTTTGTAACTGTAATCTCCACCGAATCACTGTCTTTTACTTCTTTGTATTTTGAAAGATCTACCGAAGAATCTACTTTTACAGCATAAGTGATACCGTCAATCTTAGATCCATCTGTATTTTCATGGTAAGATCCGCCTGCAAGACTTGTGGTTCTGGTCTTATTCTTTGTTGCAGAGGTAAATGCATCTACAGCAACATCATTACCTGTTGTTTCGGCTTTGTAGAATGCAGCGTATGGAATATTCATGAGGACATATTGGTCTGCTTTTACAAGAGCCTCAATTGCTTCTGTCATATGGAGCGTTTGCTCTTTCACAGCTGACTGTAACGGATTCTCCTGTGCAAGAAGCTCTTTCGATTCTTCCAGTTCACTCATCATCTTATCCCAGCTGTCTTTGGTATAATCAGATTCATTTAATGCACTTGCTTCATCAATCTTGTCCTGTAATGCTTTGATATCTTCTTCGGTTGCAGTTTTTGATGCCGCAAGATTTTCTGTTCCGATCTGGAAATTATAGCTGTAATCTGCATAACCAAGTCCATAGACGGTCAGTTTCCAGTAACCGGTTCCATCCGTTCCATCAGGAAGCTGGCATCTGAGAGAATCTGTAAGTCCAAGCTGGATTCCCATAGATTTATGCATCCAGTTATCTGCAGCAAATTTTGTTCCAAATGTTCTTACCGGTGTTGTATAGCTTGCATCATATCCGTAATAAGTCCATTCAACAGCCTGCATCGCAGAACCGAGTCCGCCATAGTTTCCATTTAAATCTACACGGATAAATTCTCCAAAACTTCCCACATCTTTTGTCTCTCTGACATTCGGTGTGATATCAGCTGCCACTGCCAGTTGTGTGTCTTTTAAGCCTGAATAGGAACCTGTTGTTCTTTCAGAGAATGCAAAGCTTCCATCTTCCTGTTTTTCAGCTGTCTTAAGACCATTTGTATTTGCTGTTACATCTGCAATTGCTGTGTAAGACTGAAGCTGATTTTCAGAAAATCCTCCACTTAATGTCTCTCCGTTTTCTACAACTGCATATTTTTCTTTTAACGCATTCAGATCTGCTGTTTTTACTTTGACCGGAACATATTTGATACCTGTTACTTTATAATCAGCCTGGATAAATGAGCTTCCGTCCTCAGCAGTAAACACTGCTTTTTTATCTTCATTGGTTGATCTCGTATAAACACTTCCGTCTGTCATTACAGCTTTTCCGTCTGCATTCCAGTATGCAAGATCATATTCGTTTCCATTTGTATCTTCAATAACTGCGCTGCACTGGAAACTTCCTCGATGTAATCCATGATTTGCAGTCGCTCTTGTTACTGCATCAAAAGCACCCTTGTCATACTCATTACGTGAATCTACATCAGCAGAGGATTCTGTATCACCTGCTGCATAGACACCTTCATTTGCCCAGTATTCAGACCAGCTCATACCAACATAAACATAAGAATACCCACTGTCTTCTTCCGGTACTTTATAAGTAAATGTATATGCCTGATAACCGTCTTCTGCGATTGTTACAGCAAATGCTTCTCCTGCTTTTGCATCTTTAAATGCATCCTGTGAAAGATCCAGTTTTCCGTCTTCTGTGATCAGTTTTACTGCTTTTTTCCCGGAAGCCGCATATTCTTTTCCATTCACAGTTACTGATGTAATATTTTTTAAATATGTCTGGAATTCTTCTTCATCAACACCATCCGCTTTCACCACAGCCGGATCTTTGTCATTCTCATTATATTTTGCCGGCATCGTTTCTGTATAAGCATTAAATGTTGTGGAGATTGGTGCATAATTTCCGTTTTTATCGTTAAGAGTTACTGTATAGCGCCCTTTTTCGATTTCTTTGTTAAATTTGATCGTTCTCTTCGGAGTCTTTCCTTCTGTATTTATCTCTACAGAATATGCATCCGCATCTAAACCATTGATTGTATATTCTTCTGCAAAGTCACTTGGCAGTCCGCTTACTGTAATTATTGTATTTTCAGCATTTACAGAAGCATCGGCAACCGAGATCTCTCCGCCATATTTCGTCTGCACCTTCTGGTTCATCGGGATTTCATAAATACCGGCATCTGTATAATAGGTCACTTTATTGATGGTTTGTCCCATCATGGAAGCATAATCTTTTGAATCCAATGTATTTCCATGGGATTCAGTTACAAATCCTGTACTCCATGCAAGCTCTGTTTTTTTCCAGATATTTTCCACGTGGCGAAGGCCATAACTGCTTCCTTCTTCTGTGCTGACCACTACACCATATACAGTATTCACATTTTTCAGATCATCACTCGTAATATCTAACTGGTAATCACCATATCTTGATGACGTAGAAAATTCAGTTTTCGCATTTGTCAAAGTTGTCGGTTCTTCTCCCTTTACTTTGCTAAAGCTGAGGCTTCCATCCTCATTTACAGTTGCCTCTTTATAATATGACGGTGTATCACTTAATGTGTAATAAGAATAGCTTGCGCTTTCAAATAATGCATCTTGTCCCTTATATGTAACAGTATTTTCTTTTCCTTTAATATTTGTTGTAATCGTAACTTCACTTTCATCAGTAACCTGTGTATATTTTTCTAATACAGATGCATCACTGATCTTAACCGGGAATGTTACACCGGTAATATCTGAACCATCACTATTTACATGATAAGAACCTGCTGCAAGGGATGCTCTTGTTTTCTGCTTTGTTGCTGACGAAACAGCATCTGCGCCTGCGACACCGTCTGCTTTATAGAAATCTGCATAAGGGATGTTCATTAATACATAGACTTCTTTCTGTACTTCCGGAGTTTTTTTCACCAGTGCACCTACTGCATCTGTCAGAGCTTTTGCTGCCTGATCCACTGCCTCCTGTGATTCTTTCGCCGCAAGTGCTTCTTTTGCCGCCGTCAGTTTATCCCGCATATTTTTCCAGCTGTCTGCTGTGTAATCTGCTTCTTTCAGTGCTTCTGCCGATGCAATTGCATTATTTAACGTCGTTGTATCTACCGTTTTTTCCTCTTTTTTAGTGGCATTTTCAAGTGCATTATTTACCGCATTAACAATTGCCTTTGAGGAGCAGGTTGCTTCAGACACTGCATCGATTCCATCTGTTCCGTTAATTGCTACGATTTTCGGTACAACTCCATCCGCCGCATCCTCAATATATCTTTTATTTTTTTTGCTGCCGTCACCGACAATATCCGTGATCGATTCTATTTTTCCGTCCTTTATGGTAACAGATAAAGATAAATTATATTCATCAAAATCTGCATCTCCATCCGGTGTACACTCTGCAGTCCCTGTATATGTTCCATCCTGAACCTTCGCTACATCCTCACTGTTTGCCGCAAACACCGTCGACGGGCAAAGTCCAGCTACCATCGACATCGCCACAGCCATTGTCATAGCCTTTGTCTTAATCGTTCCCTTTCCCATAATTACCTCCTTGTTGTTGATAAAATTTATTATTAAGTCAGCTTCTACTAACCTATAATCAAAAAAAATTTAAACTACCTGTGCTGCTCTCTCCGATTCTCTTTTTACGATCGGAAGCAGCTTTTTACTTATCATTCCCATCACGAATCCGGTCACTGTACCGGCGATCAGAAGTGCCGGAAGATAATAAACCAGTTTCAGATTCTCTACTACAATGGATGCCACGATAATCTGACCGATATTGTGTGACACGCCTCCGGCGATACTGACTCCGGCTACGGAAAATCCTTTCAGCCTCTTCATCAGTGCCATAACCAGAAAGCTTAAGATTCCTCCTGCCAGACTGTATATGATCGACATTCCATTTCCAAACAAAAAGCCGGTCAGAAGGATCCTCATAACTACCACCAGAAATACTTCCGGAAGTTCCAGGAAATACAGCCCGGTCACAGTCACCAGATTGGCAACTCCGAGCTTCATTCCCGGTATCCCGAAATTGATCGGTATTAAGCTTTCCACATAACTGAATATCATCGCCAGTGCAACCAGCATTGCCATATTGGCAAGTTTTCTGTTTTTATTCATCTGCTATTCCCTTTATCATTTTGCGATTGTATCCGGAGCTGCATCTTCCGAATCCGATACTCCAGAATTCTGCTTACTTTCATTTTCCAGAACCTCTACCACAAGCTTATGCGGCAGACAAACGATCGTCTGTGTATGCCCGCTGATCTTTCCCTGTTCCTCGCAGTATCCATCCGGGCAGTTTGCCTCTTCCATATACGCCTTTCCGTCTTCAATCCGGATCCGGTTATAGAAATCGCCATCCTTTACTTCGATGGTCTGATCCTTCGATAAGGAATACGTTCCATAGATTTTCCCATCCAGCGTAACCTGGATTTGATTTCCTTCTTCCCCTCTCGTCAGTTGCATCACAAGCAGCATCGCAAGCGCAATCACAATAATCCCTGCTCCAAGTATTAGATCTTTCTTCTTCATCTTCTATACACCAAGCCAGAGCAGAAGCATTAGTAAGATCACTGCCCGTAAAATCGTAAACCAGAATTCATTTCCGCAAAGCCCTTTCACACCGGTATGAATATTTCCTTTCGGACAGGTATCGATACATTTCTGGCACTGGAAACAGTCACCTTCTACCTTTGGAGATCCGTCTTCCGGAAGTCCGATGTTAGAAGGACATTTCTTCGTACATGCCTTACATCCTTTGATGCAGTTTTCCCGATCTCTGTGAAGAGCGAAAAACGGCAGGACCGGAAGCAGCGAAAAAACTGCTCCCATCGGGCAGAAATTTCTGCAGAAAAAACGTTCTTCAAAGCACATTCCTGCAATGATCAGAACCAGAAGGACGAGTCCCACCAGATATCCGCCAAGCTTAAAGTTGCCGGCATGTAGCATGGAAAATACATCCCACGGGCTGGTTCCTTTTGCCTCGCTGTAGACACCTGCAAAGCACAGGATTGAAATCAGTGCCAGTACAATATATTTCAGATAACAGAGCTTTTCTGTCCATGCATCCGCGATCTGAAGAGGTTTCTTTTTTATCTTTTTACAAATCCACACATAGAGTGCATGCACGCCGTCTCCCAGCGTACCGAATGCACAGGCAAATCCGCAGAAGAATCTTCCGAACAGGATCGTGTAAATACAGATCACAACCAGTACTGTCACAAATGAGGTCATGGAAACCTTCTCGCCTGCACCGATCTGTGTAAATATGTATTTCACTCCGGCAAATGCCGCTGTATACACAGATGGGATAAACAGGAAATACAGTACCTGGATCAATGCTCTCAGCCATACATGTAATTTTTTTATATCTTTCGCCGTTAAATTATGAATATCCATCTTTTTCACGTTACTTTACCGCCTTTTCCAGCGCCTGCTCCGATGCGTTTTTGATTCCGGTCGAGCTGAATGTCGCACCGCTAATCGTATCTACATCCGCGCTCTGTGCATCGATGATCTTCGGAATAATATCTTTCGCCATGGAAAGGTATGCTCCGTCTTCTTTTTCCGCAGATACCACATTGATTTCTGCGATCTTGCTTTTCTCAATCTTTACTTCTACCTGGATCGTTCCACCAAATCCATCGGCTTCCCCGGTATAGGTTCCGTCCTTGTAATTTGTGGAATCTCCATTTTCGCTATCTGATTGTCCGTTTCCGACAACCTGTGCGGAAAGCCGGGCAATCTCATCTTCTTTCGCGCGCGCATCCAGCACCGAATTGTATCCCAGAAGAACCCCCACGATTGCAAGCATACTTACCAGTCTTACCCAGAATTCTCTCATTGTTATTCAGCCTCCGTATCTGTCGGTCTTTCTGCTGCTTTCAGTACTTTTTTGCATCCTTCCAGGATTGCATTGGAAGAGCAGGTTGCGTGGGAAACAGTATCGATGTCCTCCGACATTCCTTTTTCTATGATCTGAGATACCACGCCTTTTATGCTTGACGTACCATTTGCTGCTTTCAAGATATATCTGTCATTGTCGCTTGCACCATCACCTGTAATATCTGTAATCGCTACAATCTTATCATCACGGATCGTCACTGACATCGTCAGATTATATCCTTCAAAATCTTCGTCTTCATCTGGTTCACAAGGTACGGTCACTTCATAGGTTCCACTGAAATACTTCGTATTTTCCTCGTCTTTTCCATCCTTCGATTCAAGCTGTGCGATTGCCTTTTTCAGCTTTTCTGCTGCTTTGTCAACCGCAGTCTGTTTCGTTTCCTCCAGAGCTTCTTTTGCATCCGCAAGTCTTGTCTGAAGAACTGCCCAGCTTGCCTCTGTGTATGCATCCTCTTCCAGCTTCTCAGCTTTCTCGATCAGTTCTTCTAACTCTGTCACATCCGGCTTCTCATCAATGGATTCTCCATTTGTCACTTTCTCAGCCTGTTTCAGTGCATTCTTGATTGCATTTAACAGTCCTTTGGAGCTGTAGGTTGCTCCTGACACGGTATCTACATCGTCTGTCTTCTGTGTCTTGATCACTTTCTTCACAACATCCATTGCCCGATTGAAGAACGCTTCATCATCGGAGCTTTCTGTGATCAGGATCGCTTTGATCGTCTTTTCCTGGATCACGACTGCAACGGATACATCCCCGCTGTAGCCTTCTGCTGTTCCGTAATAGATTCCTTCCTTGTACGGAACGGTTCCGGTTACGGTAGAATTATTGTTGTCTGATGAACCATTGTTATTACTGTTGTTGTTATTGTTATTCTGTGAAGTATCTGATGTACCATTTACCGCCGCCTGGCCCAGTGCATCCCGCACTGCCTGAATAATTCCGACCGAACTGTAGGTTGCCCCGGACACCGTATCCACATTGGTGCTCTGCTTTGCGATGATAGAATCTATCAGAGAAGCTGCTTTGGAAATGTAATCGCTTCCGTCACTGTTCTCCACAATCTGGATCGATGCAATCTTTCCTCCGCTGATTTCTACCATAACCTTCAGCGGACCGCCAAATCCGGTTCCTGAACCGTAGTAGGTTCCATCCTTATATGCTGCCGCATCCTCTACTTTTGCCACACTGGTCGAACTTCCTGCTGCCGCCGCTGTCTGGCCGGACTGTGCCTGTCCTGTCGTGCTGTTATCCTTTTCCCCGGTCAGCGCATTTTTCACCGCACTGATGATTCCTCTGGAACTGAAAGTTGCTCCCGATACAGTATCCACATCCAGTGTCTGTCCTTCAATGATCTTGTCGATCACCGCTTTTGCCCGCGAGAAAAATGCCGCATCATCGGAAGAACTCAGAATGTCAATCGAAACGATCTGCTTATCCTTGATCTGTACCGATACCGTAATATCTCCTGCGTACCCGGTTCCGGTTCCTTTATACACACCGTCCTCCAGATCAAACGAACCTTTGGCTGCTGTCTTTTTTTCTTCTTTCTTCTCTTTTGTCTCTTCTTTTTTTACCGGTGTTTCTTCCTGCGTCGCTGCATAGACCGGCGCTTCATATCCGCTTAAGGAGCCTGCCACGCACGCCGTAACCAGTGCAACTGAAAGAACGGGTGCAAACGGTTTTAATTTTTTACCGGTTTCTTTGATGTCCATCTCTCATTATCCTCTCATTTCATGCAAATTATTTCATAATAACCTTCATGCCAAGATCCGTTGTAAAGCTGTCTTTCAGACCTTCTGTCACATAAATCGTTCCATCATCTGTCGCAAGGATCGCCTCAAACTCATCGCTGTGCGCCTTCCAGAACTCTGCCGCTTTTTCTTCTCCCATGATAAAAAGCGAGGTAGAAAGTCCGTCTGCAAGGGTTCCGTCCGAGCTTACGATCGTGACAGATACCAGTCCGTTCTCTGCCGGATATCCGGTCTTCGGATCAATAATGTGATGATAGGTCATACCATCTTGTTCAAAATAGCGTTCATATCCACCGGATGTGATCACCGCTTTATCCCGAATGGATAAAACTCCCAGATAATCCTCCGTGTCGTCCGGACTCTGTACCGCAACCCGCCAGTCGCTTCCGTCTGTCTTGGTTCCGAGTGCCTGTACATTTCCACCCAGATTTACCAGACCACTTGTAATCCCGCTTTCTTTGAAAATATCCATAATCCGCGAAGAAGTATAGCCTTTTGCAATTCCTCCGAGGTCGATTTTCATCTGGTCATCTTCAAAAGAGAGTTCTCTCGTATCCTTATCGTATGAGATCTTCGCTGCATCCACATGCTTCAGAAGCCCTGTCAGTTCGTCAGCTGATGGCACACGGAAATTCTGTGTCGGAAATCCCCACGCCTCCATAACCGGATAAATTGCGATATCAAATGCCCCATCCGTTTCCTTATTCAGTTCCAGTGCGCGCTTCACAAGATATCCTCCATCTTCTGAAAGTGTTGCACTTTTCTGTTCATTCAGTTTTGCAATCTCGCTGTCTGCATTTCCCGTCGATAAAAGTGCATCCAGTCTTTTAATCTCTGCCTCAGCAGCATCCACTGCCTCCTGTGCTTTTTCTCCATATGCAGTCACTGTCATATAAGTGTCCATTGCAAAAATGTCTTTCGACGCCTCGGTATCCGTAGAAGTCTGCTCCGTACTCTCTTTCGAACTGGCTGTACTTTCACTTTTTATACTCTTTGTCGTATCCTGTCCACTTTGACCGCATCCGCCTGCAAATACAGATACACACAGACAGACCGCATTGATCATATTTCTGAATTTCATTTTGTTTCCTCTTTGTTTGTATGTTCTAACTTAGAATAGTTTATATTATTATTAGTTAGTATGTCAATATTGAAATTATCAGTTAAGAAAATTTCTCATTTTACTTCTTTTTGGGATACACAAAAAGAGCTTACAAAAAATGTTTCATTACACTTTCTGCAAGCCCTTTCGCTCTTTTTCTAGTATTCTAATGTTTTACTCATGACATATCTTCGTTTCCCGCCATATTTCTTTGTCTCAAGAACTGCCTTCATTCCAAGCTTTTCCATATTGCGAAAACTGTATATATTATCCGGATGAACTGTTGCCATCAGATACCGCATCTGCTTATTTTTTACGATTTCTTCTGCCTGGCAGAAAAGCTCATATTGCAGACCATATCCCTGATACTCCGGTTCTACAACTGCGATCTCCAGATGCGCAACCCTTTCCATTTCTTCCCGGGAAATCTTCAGATATTCTCCCAGGTTATCCTCTGCCATTCCCGGGATACGGACAATCATTATCGCCGCTGTCTGTCCATCCTTCTTTGCCAGCAGGGTAAATCCTTCCTCACAGATATGCTTTGCAAGAAATCTTTCGTCCTCTGCCTCAAACCATTCCTTCACAGGAACAATTTTTCCTGCAAGCTTTACCATACGGCAAATTTCAGGAAGATCCTCCTCATTCGCCCTGCGGAACTGAAACGCATTTTTCTTCGTCATACTCTTCATTTACAGCATCTCAACAAACGCAGCAAGTCTGGTGTTCAGCTGTCCGATGTCTGCCTGAGAGTAATCAGTTTCCACACTGATATACGGAATTCCCTTTTCACCTGTTACAAACTTACGGATCGTATTAGTCTCCACATTGTAAGTATGACACGCCTGAAGGATCATATCCACTACACCGTCTACCTGATATTCATCGATCAGTCTTCCAAGAAGCTCCAGACGATTCGGATTCGGTGTCATAACCGAACATCCGATGCTGAGATATCTTCTTGCGATTGCATCGTAAATATCTTCGGCATCCTCATCCACCATCTTGTCAATAGATTTGGCACCACTGCAGTTCTCAAAAGTTACAACAATACCGCCATTGTCCTCTACCGCACGGATCACTTTTTCTGTTGCTCCTCCGATCGGACATCCTGTGATCAGAATACGCGGTTTCTTCTCTTCCATCTTGCCTTCTGCATATTCTTTTTCAATCTTCGCAGTAAGAGCATCCACTTCGCCCGGGATCAGGGAACGGTCAAATTTGAAGGTGCTTCCGTACAGAACTTTGAACAGATCCTGTCCTTTGATCGGAGCCGGATCATGTTTCATTACTTCATAAAGCTTCTTTAAGGACTGACGTGCTTTATTCTCTGTCTTTACAGCTTCACGGATCTGCTCTTCCGTGATCGTCACGCCAAATTTCTGTTCCAGATATTCCTTGAAACGGATGATCTCGCCTTTCCAGAGCTGAAGTCCCGGTTCTCTCTGGCTATTCGGAAGTTCCATGACAAATACATCTTTGAACTCTGACATATATTCATACATCTTCTTCTTTCCATCGCAGGTTGTTTCCCCAACTACTACGTCTGAGAAATAGAAGAATGGACATTTGTCTGTCTTTGCAAATCCATAACTTGATTTGATCAGCGGACAGAGATTCTTCGGAAGATCCTTTTCTGCCTCCGGAATCGTCTCGTCCGAAGTCGAGCAAAGGCTTACACATCCTGCTCCCATCGCCATTGCAATCTCTTTCGGGAAATATGTACAGTAAGATCCCACAACCGGAACACCTTTTTCTTTCAGCTCCTTAACAGCCAAAAATGATTTCTGCCTCTGCTCCGCAAATTCTTCAAATACCTCTGGCAAATCTTTAATCAGTTCCATCTTCATTATCTCCTTCTGTCTTTCTTTTCTCTGGCAAGAAGTGCTGCCCCGTATGCCCCCGCAAAACGGCCAAACTCTTCTGATTCCACTTTCTGATCCAGCTTGTCTGACAGGATTCCTGTGAAATAAATGCTGTGACTGAGTCCTCCGGTCAGGATCACTCTGTCTCCAAGTTCCTTTTTCTGCGCAAGCTGCACTACTTTATTGGCAACAGAATCTACCACTCCGGCCGCAATATCTTCACGCTTTTTTCCTTCTCCGATATAGTTGATCACCTCAGATTCGGCAAATACCGTACAAAGTGAACTGATCGGAATAACTTCTCCTGCTGCCGCCATATCAAATAATTCATTGATCGTAACACCCAGGCGGTTCGCCATGATTTCCAGAAACTTTCCGGTTCCCGCCGAACATTTATCATTCATCTGGAAATCGGCTACCATTCCATTCTGTACAACGATCACCTTCGTATCCTGTCCTCCCACATCAATGATTGAACAGTCCCCCCCTGCAAGTTCACGACCACCTCTGGCATGGCAGGTAATCTCAGTAATTACATGATCTGCAAAATCAACTGCGATTCTTCCATATCCTGTAGCAACTACCTTTGTCTCATCTGAGGTAACATCTACCCCCATCTCAAGCAGCTTATTCTTGATCTTTTCACAAGTTTCTTTGCTGCTCCATCCTGTCGGCAGTACGAAATGTTCTTTCTTATCTCCTTCAACAACAACCTTGGATGCTGTTGATCCGATATCAATTCCTACATAATTCATATTTCTTCCCTTTTCTCTCTTTAATGACATCCTGTTTCTATGCTGTTTTTCCAAAATGCCTCTGATTATTAGGATAACATTTTCACAATATTTCTTCAATAAAACTGCCTGTTTTACTTATTGTTTATCCGAATAGATTAACTCCTCTATAGGGTTTTTCTATTGTAAAAATTCCTCCGATATGTAGTACCTTCTATTTGGAATTTCATGTTAAAAAAATGAGCCTGCCTAAAAAGCAGACTCATGCACTATTCTTTATTCTGATAGCTGATTTCCATCAGGCAGAGTCCCTGCGGCGGTGCTGTGACCGCTTCCCTGGTTCTTTCTCCGCCTTCCAAAAGTTCCTTTACCTTTTCCGGTTCGTAAAATCCTCTTCCGACACGCACCAGTACCCCGGCTATGATGCGCACCATGTTATACAAAAATCCATTTCCCGTAATCCGAATCGTAATATGCTCTCCGCTTTGCAGAATCTGCAAATCCGTGATTGTCCGCACCGTTGTCTTTGCATTCGTACGGATACAGCAAAATGGTGCAAAATCGTGTTCTCCTACCAGATAAGCCGCTCCGCGCCTCATCTGCTCCACGTCCAGATCAAAACTTACAAAGTAATTATAAAGCCTCTCTGTCGGAATCGGCACTTTCGTATTGATGATGTGATATTCATAGGTTTTCAGAGTATCCTGATAACGTGGATGCCAGGTAAGGTCCACTTCATCTGATCTCACGACTACAATGTCCTTCGGCAGCCGCTGATTCAGTGCGTAGGAAAAGCGCTCCGCCGGAATCCGGCTTTCGGTGTCAAATACCGCAATATTTCCCCTTGCGTGAACCCCGGAATCCGTCCGGCTCGCCCCGATCACCTGGATCTCTTCTCCGGTGAGCTTACAGATTGCCTTATTCAGAACTTCCTCGATCGTAATTCCATTTGGCTGGATCTGCCAGCCACAATAATTTGTTCCATCATAAGCTACGGTTAATCTGATTCTTCTCATCCCACAGCTCCTTAAAAGATCCACAGTTTAAACGGAACATATCTTCCGACAACAAATGCTGCCACCACATACAGGATCGTGATCAGATACGCCACATGGTCTGTACTCTTATAGATCAGAGGTTTCATCTTGGTTCTACCGTCACCGCCACGGTAACATCTTGCTTCCATTGCCATTGCAAGATCATTGGCACGACGGAATGCGGATACAAAAAGCGGAACCAGGATCGGAATCATTGCCTTTGCCTTCTGGATCAGATTTCCACTTTCCATATCCGCACCTCTGGCAATCTGTGCCTTCATGATCTTATCCGTCTCCTCCAGAAGGATCGGAATAAAACGAAGTGCGATCGACATCATCATCGAAATCTCATGTACCGGTACATGGAGCTTATTCAACGGGTTAAGGAGCTTCTCCAGTCCGTCTGTCAGTGAATTCGGTGTAGTTGTCAGTGTCATAAGTGAGGATCCCATGATCAGATAGATCAGCCGGATCGCCATATAAACCGCTGTGCTTAAGCCGTACTCCGTGATCTTGATAAAACCTACATGGACCAGTGTCTCTCCGCCCGGTGTCAGAAATAAGTTGAATCCTACTGTGATCAGAAGCAGAATGACGATCGGCTTCAGTCCTCTGACGATGAACTTGAACGGTACTTTTGACAGCTTGATGCATCCAAACAGGAACACAGTCGCAAGTACATATCCCAAAATACTTTTAAATGTAAAAAGAGAAATCAGATACAGCAGTGTGCATACAATCTTCACACGCGGATCCAGCTTATGGATACGGCTGTCAGCCGGATAATATTGTCCAATCGTTATGTCTCGAATCATTTGGCTGCCCTCTCCTTCTTCAGTGCTTTCATAATGCCATCCGCTGCTTCTTCTATCGTGGTTGCATCTGTCGGAACATCCATTCCCTTTTCCTTCAGCGCATGCATGATGTACGTTACCTGTGGTGCTGCAAGTCCCACACTTTCCAGTTCTTTGTAGTGTGCAAACACTTTCTTTGGCACATCATTAAACATGACACTGCCTTTATTCATCACAATAATACGATCCACATATTTTGCAATATCTTCCATACTGTGGGAAACTAAAATGACAGTCATGTCTGCTTTTTCGTGCAGATAGGCAATCTGATCCAGGATCTCATCTCTTCCCTTCGGATCCAGTCCTGCAGTCGGTTCATCCAGAACCAGTACCTTCGGACGCATTGCCAGTACCCCGGCGATTGCTGCACGCCGTTTCTGTCCGCCTGACAGATCAAACGGGGAATGATCGTAATATTTTTCTTTGAGACCAACAAGCTGCAATGCCTCTCTTGCCCGCTTTTCACATTCTTCCGGTGAAAGTCCCTGATTCTTCGGTCCAAAACAGACATCCTGAAGTACATTGACCTCAAAAAGCTGATGCTCCGGATACTGGAATACCAGCCCGACTTGATTTCTCAGCTCACGTAAGTTATAGTTTTCTCCGTAAATATTCTCTCCGTTGTAATAAAGTGCTCCGCTTGTCGCCTTGATCAGTCCGTTCAGGTGCTGGATCAGTGTCGATTTACCGGAGCCGGTGTGACCAATGATCCCGACAAATTCACCGTGCGGGATTTCCAGAGACACATCCTTCAGCGCATGCTTTTCATATGCGGTTCCTTCACTGTATACATAATTGATATGTTCTAATTTAATCGACATAATATCTCCACCAATTCTTCCTTCTTCAAAACTCCCGCCGGAATATCAAGTCCTCTTTTTCTCAGCTCGTCAGCAAGAATCGTCACCTGCGGCACATCCAGTCTGTAGTGCTTTAACGTATCCACCTGTGAAAAGATTTCTCTCGGTGTTCCCTGCATTACCACATGACCATGATCCATTACGAATACGTGGTCTGCATCTACAACCTCTTCCATATAATGAGTGATCAGAATCACTGTAATGTGTTCTCTTTTTCTCAGCTCCATCACACTTCGAAGTACTTCTTTTCTTCCGTTCGGATCCAGCATCGCAGTTGGCTCATCCAGTACAATACACTTTGGACGCATTGCCATGACACCGGCGATCGCAACCCTCTGCTTTTGCCCACCGGATAATTTATTCGGTGAATGGTGACGGTATTCAATCATCCCAACCGCTTTCAGGCTGTCTTCCACTCTCTGCCAGATCTCCTCTGTCGGCACGCCCAGATTCTCCGGGCCAAATCCTACATCTTCCTCAACGACTGTTCCGATGATCTGGTTATCCGGATTCTGGAATACCATTCCGGCGCTCTGACGTACATCCCACAGATGCTCATCTTCCTTCGTGTCCATTCCGTCTACCCACATAGTTCCGTCAGACGGAACCAGCAGAGCATTCATATGCTTTGCAAGTGTAGACTTCCCAGAGCCATTATGCCCCAGGATTGCAATAAACTGTCCCGGCTCGATATCCAGCGATACCTCATCAATAGCGCGGCTTTTCCCTATAACATTACCTTCTTCGTCACGCTTTGCATATTCAAATACAAGTTTATCTGTCTTGATCATTTTCATGGTATTTCCTCATATCCATTCTGTAATTTATCTGTCCATACTGTACTAGATTATAACCTAACTGGAATGCCTATGCAATTGATTTCCTGATTGTATCAAAAAAAGAATGCGCCTTCGCACATTCTTTTCCTGTGTTTCTACTACATTTTTTCAATCTTATCCCTGAGTTTCAGCATTTTTGCATCCAGCTCAGAAATTTCATCTGCATAGGTTTTTAATTCCTTTGCAACCTCTTCATTCTCTGTCTTCTTATAAAATAACTGGTACTTAAGCACAGACCAGTAATCCATTGCCACCGTACGGAGCTGGATCTCCACCTTTTCCTTCAGTGGTCCTTTGGATGAATAAATTGGGACCTCCACAATCAGGTGCAGACTTTTGTATCCGTTCTTTTTGGGATTCTTAATATAATCTTTCTCCCGGATGATCTGTACATCTCCCTGCGCTTTCAGACGATCTGCAACCTCGTACACTTCATCTTCAAATGGACAGACCACACGAATCCCGATCAGATCCTTCAGTTCTGCTCTTGCCGTGTCAAAATCCGGCTCCAGACCTTTCCTGATCAGTTTTGTATAAATACTCTCTGCCGTCTTCACTCTGCTGCTGATCTGGTTGATCACAACATGGCGTTTCTTGCGCGAAAGATCTGCATTTATCATATTCAGCTTTGCTGTAAGAAGATCGATTGCAGCTCTGCATCTGAGCTGATACTTCTGATTCTGAAGTGAACAGTCTATCTCTGCAATCTCTTTTGCAGCTTCTGTCCGGATCAGCTTTTCAGGGCATTTATTTTTCTGCTTTATCTTTGCCTTCTGTTTCTTTGGCATAGGCATCTCCCTCTTTGTCTTTTTTTTCACACAATATACATTGTATCATCTTTTACCCTGAAAATCATCAATTCCTGTTCAAAGAAATGTTAAATTTTTTCTTCCAGATTCAAAAAGCGCAGTAAAAGCTCTGCATTCAGCCGTGCAATATTATCGCTCCAGTCAATCTGCAGAAGTTCGTTTACCTTGTCGATCCTCTTCCTGATCGTATTGATATGTACATATAATTTCTCAGCCGTTGCGCTGTAGTTCATATTATTTTCCAGATATACTTTTAAAGTCTTTAAAAGCTCGATATTCTTTTCATCTTTCAGGAGCACACTGTAAGCCGAGAGCATATGAGTAAGCTCTTCTTCCGGAATATCCAGCCATGCAAGTGCACCAAGCTGAGAATACTCCCATGCAAAAAGGCTTGGATAAATCATTTTCCCCATATTCAGTGCTTTCTGGCATTTCTCTATGCTCTGACGGATATGCCCAAGAGAAGCGGCATCCAGTGAATAACCAAATTCCAGTGCCGTCTCCGGACAGCTCTTCAGAACTCTTCTCCGGAATTCTTCCAGAAGTGCAAGGATATGACCTTTCTCCCAGTCTTCTTCTCTGTCTTCCAAAAAAAGAATTCCCACATTTTCTCCGATCATTGCGATTCTGGCATATTTGATCAGACTGCTTTTCCGGTAAGCCTCAAGGATCTCTTTTCTCCGGTTTGGAAGTTCTTCCTGATTGTCCGCACGCCGGAACAATACATACCTGTATTTTGTACTCATGGAAATCCCCTGTACATTCGCCTGAAACATCATCTTCTGTGTATCATCTTCCGTTGCACTCAAAGCGTATAACACAAAGTTCTCAAATCCGATATTTCCCATGTTCTGTGCCGCTACGATCTGCTCATATAATCCCTGCAGCATCAGATAGGCAATCCGGATACTGTACTCATCATAATAATCCAGGAATTCCCGCGCTTCCATCACGGCAAAATACGCCTGTACACTTCCATTTACAGAAATCGGGATCCGTATCCAGCTGATTCTCGGTCCCTCCTGGTGACTCTGATTCACAAGACGGTATCTCACCATGTCCATATAATCACAAAGTGTATGCCGGGTATACGGCATTGACGGCTCCCAGAAATCCTCTGTTTCAAGTCCGAATCCTTTCGCTATCTTCTGAAAATTCATCGAACTGTAATACGCCTCTTCTTCTACAAAATCATATAAAAATGCCGGGAACCCCATCTCAGCCTCCATCGCCTGCAGGATCCGCTTGATCTTCTGCTCTTTATATGAAAAATTCGACATCTGAAATGTCATATGACTGGTATTGATCCGCAGCCTGCGTATGGTCCGGTTCAGCACAGCAGTATTAATCTGGCTCATCACTTCCATCCATGGTGCTGAAAACGGCATGGAGATAAGGGGCACCTCATACTGATCAAAAAGCCTCAGTATCTCCTCCGGTATCTTCTCCAGATACCGTTCTCTTTTGATCATCATTCCCGCCGATTTCTGGACACTTCCCTCCCGGAACGCTTTTTCAATACAATCTGGTTCCTTTGCAATAACGTACCCTGATGAAAGTACCAGTTCCTTCCCTTTCGTCCAGTGAAATGCATCCGGTGCCTCCATAACTGTGATCCCCTGGATCTCACGGTGCAGTCCCTTTGCCCCCGCCAGAACGTAAAACTCCTTAAAATAGTCCTGCGATAATAATTCCTGTATTGCGATACCCATTTTTGTCTCCTGCCTGACTGCACTTATCCCCCTCGAACAGTCTGTTTTTCTCCTATTTTCTCAGTGTAACATTCATGAAAATTCTTGTCAAATCCAGTCACACACTTACTTTTTTTCCTCATAAAAATCCCGGAAACCTTACGGCTCCGGGACCTTTTTTCTTTACTTTTTCTTGTTCTTATTCACCGTCATACATCGGTGCATATGGTTCTCTGTCCTGCGCATCGAATTCGTCCTGAATTTCTTTTCGCAGTTCCGGCTGTGTATACAGGTCATATGCTGTTGCCGCAATGACTTTCGCTGCGTAAAATGCACCCTTCTGTCCAATCGTACTTCCAGCAGATGCACAGCTCTGCCAGGTATGCGGTGCAACACCAACCGGCCAGCAAACTGCGGTAAAGAGGTTCATCGGCATCATCTGGCTCACATCTCCACTGTCCGAAGAAGCAGTAAGCGGTGCTTTTTCCCAGGCGTTTCTGGAAACAACGCCATCTGCTAATGCCTTTTCTTTTGCTTCATACATTCTCTGATCTCTGTCTTTGATCGCCGGATCAACGGTAGCCTGTAGCTGCCTTGCAAATTCCATTTCCTCTTCCGTATAAGTTGGTGTTCCGACCTCCTGAAGGTTCTTCCATGTCAGATCTGCAAATGATTTTTCACTGACCATATCGCAGCAGCCATATTCAATCCTGGTATCAACCTCCGTCTCTGTCATCATTGCAGCACCTTTTGCTATAAGTGTCAGTCTGCGGAGAATATCTTTTACATCACTGATGTGCGGAGCCCTTGTAAAATACCATGCGCTTGCTTTATCCGGCACGATATTCGGTGAAAATCCGCCACTGTCTGTAGTATAGTGGATTCTTGCCTTGTCAACTACATGCTCTCTTAAATAGTTGGCGCCTACACTCATAAGTTCCACTGCGTCAAGTGCACTCCGCCCTCTTTCCGGTGCAAATGCTGCATGTGAAGTTTTTCCTTTGAAATAAAACTTCGCAGATGCACTAGCCAGATATCCTTCATCATAAATCATGTTTGCAGACATCGGGTGCCAGCTCAGTGCCATATCGCATCCATCAAACATATGATAATATGCCATTTTTACTTTTCCACTTAACAATTCTTCTTCCGGGCATCCATAGAATCTTAAGGTTCCCGGAATTCCTTCCTGCTCAAGAAACCGTTTGATCATGATCGCACCTGTCACAGCTCCTGCTCCCAGAAGGTTGTGTCCACAGCCATGTCCTGCTGCCCCCGGTGTTACCGGCTCTTTTGTAATCTGGCATTTCTGTGAAAGTCCCGGAAGTGCATCATATTCCCCAAGCACTGCGATCACCGGTTTGCCACTTCCGTACTCTGCATAAAATGCATGTGGAAGATGTTCTTCATTTACAATTACAAAACCTTCGTGATGAAGAAGCTCACGGATCATATCCGCTGACTTCTGCTCATTCCCGCCAGTCTCAGGATTATTCCATAAATTAGTGCAGATGTCCACGCAGGTAGACTTAAGCTCCTCCATCTGCCCAAGCATCTCTTTTTTCGTCATATCTACCTCTCCTTTTCCACCTAATTATACACCATTCTTACTTTCCGGCTTCTTTTTTCTTTCCATAGGTTGCAAGTGTTACACCGATTGCTACGAATACACTCGCAAGAGTTGTCAGATAGTTTGCTGCTCCCGGAAGCCAGTTGAAAAGACCTGCGTTGATTGCAATACCGATGAGAATTGCAAATGCAAGCATACCACCTGCAAATTTGATTCTTTTCAGTCCAAACTGCATAAGCAGGGCACCAAACAGTGCCGGAAGCAGATAATTCAATGCCTCTGTCACACTTGCCGGCATTGCTGAAAGTACAGAGCTTCCGAGGATAACTCCGATCGTCAGCACAGATACGTTGATGACGATGGATGTCGCCATACCGATTACTGAAATGATCGAACCTTTTTCTGTTCCTGGTTCAACTTCTGCTGCAACCTGTGCCATACCGGCACAAGGAACTCTCATGTTGGAAATATTTCCTGACATGAATGCCATATATGTACCTACCGGGCCAAGTACGGTAAAGTAAGAGATCGGCTCTACGATCCAGAGGAATCCGAATGCGCTGGCTGCTGAAATGAATGCAGTAGCAAGTGCTGCCGGTTTCGGAAGAAGTCCATAAACAACTGCAAGTACAAGTGCCGGTAAGAACGATAATATCGCTCCAAGAAATCCGGTAAGTTTACCGATCTTATGCATCTGCGGCATATATTCGCCTTCATAAAAACCTTTATTTTCCATGTTCGTTCCTCCTTAAATCACAGCTGTGATGATCATTGCTGCCAGAATTGAGATCGTAAGATTCCATTCTTTCAGCCACTTGATATTCTTTTTTTCTGAAATAGTTAAAAGTATTGCCATAAATACAGCTCCGAGTACGCAGGCAACTGAGTTTTTATTCAGCTTGATCAGATGAGAAGATGACATTGAACTAAATGCACCAATGATAGCCGCACTTGAAATTGCCATCAGTTTTGCCGGATCTCCACCTGAAATTTTGTGCTGTACCTTGTCCATACGGCTTGCAGAAATTGTTGCAAAGATGATCCATCCGATCGATCCAAGGATCATGGTCCATACTGCCATATCAAGTGCCAGTGGTGTCAGTGTATCTGCTCCAAGCTGTACACCAACTGATGCAGTACCAAAACCTGCTGCGATAGATTCAAACATAACCGAACCGATCAGGGAAAGTCTCATCCACGCCATCGGTCCTCCTACAGTGATCAGAAGGGAAAGCATTCCGCTTAAGATTACAATAGATGGTCCAATGGAAGTGATCGCGCTGCTCTTGATCGCGTTCTTCATCTGCTTTTCCGTAAGTCCGATCTTCTTTCCTGCCGAATAAGATTTTTTTGCAAAGATCAGGGCCTGTGCGATAACGAGTATTACCGGGATTCCACAGGCGATCCACATCGGTATACTGTTGGCGATTTTCATAGCATCCATATTGCTACCTCCTTAGAAATAAATAAAATATTCATAAAATTTATTGAAATTATAATAAAATTATCGCGATAATTCTATGAATAAATCTTCACTTTTTCATGAAAGGGCATATGGAGGTGAAGAAATATTCACTTCCATATGCCCTTTCATGAAAAAATATTTTATCGATAAAGTCTTTCAGTAAGCAATTTGTATTGCCATTCTCTATAAGCCTTTCAAAACTTCCACTTCGCCAAATGCTTTCAGAAATTGTTTTTTTCCATATCCCGGAAATTCCAGCTCAATCATCATCTCTTCCTCAGAATTAATCTACCCTTTCCCCTCCTTCTGTTGTCCGTTTTCTTTCTTTCTCTGTTTTTCTTCTT
>NZ_BAAHSG010000033.1:0-27502 GCF_054660775.1 Allocoprococcus similis | reverse complement strand
CTTGACAGGTAGCACACCACTACTTTGTTTCAGATTCTTTTACTTATTATGGTTATGTTGAATCATCCAGACGCGATTATTGTCTTATTGTCGGACCTGTCTTCAGTACACCAGTAACAGAATCAGATACACACAATTTTATGAAGGAATGGGCCATCGATGCTTCTTTTCATTCCCGCGTCTCACAGTTTTTACAAAGCATTCCACAGCAATCACTCTATTCTTTTTTGAATGTTCTGGCTTATTTGCACTTCTGCATCAATGATGAAGTAATCTCTGTCAGTGAGCATTTCCAATTGGAAGGATTTGGTCAAACAGATAAGATATCCAGCATTTACACTGAGAAAATAATGGAACTCAAAGAAAATCAAAGATATCATAATACCCATTTTTACGAAAAAGAAATGATGAAATATGTCCAGGATGGAGATGTCAGACGATTGAAAGAACTTCTCAACAGCTCACAGAATCTTGTGGAGGGGATTGTCGCAGGCAACGCACTCAGGCAAAGGAAAAACATTTTTATCACAACAGCAACACTTACCACCCGGGCAGCTATCCAGGGAGGAATGAACCTGGAAGAAGCCTATCAACTGGCTGATATTTACATTCAGGATTGTGAACACTCTCAAAATATCGCTTATATTGAAAAGCTCAGCTATTCTATGCTGATTGATTTTACAGAGCGTGTTGCAAAAGGGAAAATTCCAGGTGGAATGTCCAAAGAAATTTTTGATTGTGTCCAGTTCATCTCCCGCCATGTAAATGAAGCGATCCGGGTTGGTGATGTCACGGAACATATCGGGAAAAGCCGCTCTTATCTCACTAAAAAATTTAAGAAGGAACTTGGTTTCGATATCAGTAGTTTTATCATGCGCTGCAAGTTAGAAGAGTCCAAAAGTTTGCTTACCTTCACAGAAAAAAGCCTGAGCGAAATCAGCAGCTATCTCTGCTTCTCCTCCCAGGCTTATTTTCAGAATGTATTTAAAAAGAAATATGGAATTACTCCTACCCAATACAGAAAACAGACTCAGCTTACAGTTCCACCTTCTTGATCAATCCGTTCTCATCGAATTCAATTGGTGTCATGCATGCCCGTCTTAGATACTGCCCCTTTGTACTTACATGGAAGAACACGTACCACTGTCCATTCACTTCCTCAATACTGCCATGATTGTTCCAGCTTTTCTCATTCAGCGATATATTGTCAACAATCACTCCCTGGTATGTAAATGGTCCAAGCGGAGACTTTGATGTCGCATATCCCAGACTACTTGGTCTTCCACTGGAGATATCTGCAAAAACATAATAATAGGTATCTCCACGCTTTCTCATAGAACTTCCTTCATGAAAATGATGCTCTTTCTCCGTCACAAGCCCTTCTGCAATCGTACTTTCATCAATGCTCATCATATCCGGATTCAGTTTTGCTCCACAAGAAGAAAACTGCCCCCAATAATAGTACGCCTGTCCATCATCATCAACAAAAACCGCCGGATCAATTCCTTTTACAGGAAGTTTCACCGCATTTTTAAATGGCCCCGTAGGAGAATCTGATACTGCAACTCCCTCCGTATCGTCAGAAAGACAAAAATATAGATAGTATTTTCCATCTTTATAGATACAATCCGGTGCAAACAGACTCTTGTTCTTTTGCTGTTCTATCAGTATATTCCTCAAAATCGGTAGGAACTGATCGATTGGAATCTCTTTGGTCTCTTCTGGAAGGAATGTCAAAATTGCCTCCGGAAGTTCGTTATAAGACTTAACACCCTCTAAGTACGTTGGTTCCTGAATCTCGTCTGCCCACGGAACATCCTTGATGGAAAAGCTGATTTCACTCTCTACCCAATGTTCCAGATCTGCGGACAAAATTACTTTGTAATGATCGGAACACCAGGAATCCTCTTTTGTGTCAAGACTTCCATAGATATAGACTTTTCCATCCGGCATTACATGAGCTTCACCATCCGGGATGTTGGATTTGATATTTAGAAATGGTTTCATAGTTTATACACTGCCTCCCTCGCTATTCGTTTGTTTGTTTTTTCTAAGGCAACTATAACATTTGAGGGCGTACAGTTATTGTAATTTTATATATTCTATTGTAATTTTATCGTTAACTATTTTATTTGCAAATGGTTGGAAAGAGACGATTAGCGGCACCATCCTAAAGGCATAAGCCACCTTACATAACGGAATAGAAAAAGCTCAGAGGTCACGACTCTGAGCTTTTTCTTCTTCCTGCAGAAGTTTGATCTGTAGAAATCTAATTTCTTTTATTAGCTACTATTAGACTATGCTATCCTGATTGAAACGTCAACTTGAAAATATAAATGTTTCATCTTTTTCTATCCTTCGATTTTCATCTCAACCTTGCACTTCTTTTTATAACATGCAATGCCGTATTTTATAATCTTATGGATTCCTTCCTGTTCCAGAGATTCTGTATATCCTACATCTATGATCTGCTGAAATGCCTTCTCGCATTCTTTTTCCAGATTCCCATCAGACGCATGCTGGAGAATTGTGACATGTGCCACACTTAGCAGTTGCTGTTCACACTATGTGCGTCCAGTAATACATCTCGCCATTTTAAAGCGTAGTCCTTATCCACTCATCCACCAGCTCCGGCCAATGTTTTACTTCTTCATTCGCCTGTTCCCTCTCACGCTCAGTCTGTCCGGTGAACATTTTCGCCATCTCATTCAAAGCCTGTTTTACTTCTTCCGGAACCGGAAATGTTCCATCGTTCACTGCCTGACCTAATGCAAAAGTCTGTTCCAATGTATATGGTTCTCCAAACTCTTCATTTGCCCATGCTTCATCAGCTAGTGACAATCCATGTTTCCCTTGGGAAAACACATGGAATGCATACGGAATCTTCTTTTCCTGTAGAGCCTGTGCAAATAAGAATGAGTTCTGAACCGGAACCAGTTCATCTGTCGCCGTCTGCCACAAGAAACATGGCGGCATATCTTCTGTCACTTGTTTTTCCAGAGACATATATTCAAGTTCTTCCTCAGAAGCATCGGCTCCTAAAAGTGCAGTGAAAGAACCTCGATGTGCACAGTCACCGGATGTGATCACCGGATAGGAAAGAATGACTGCATTCGGTTTTGCGGATATGGACGCATATTCTCCTGTCTCAGATTCTTCAAATTCCTGCCAGTGTACCGCAACACTTCCACATGCATGTGCTCCTGCGGAGAATCCGCATAACATGATCTTATCTTTATCTACATGAAGTTCTTCTGCATGCTTTCTGATATAGCGGATGGCACGCATCAGATCCTGCATCGGCTGCAATTTCAATGGAATCATCTGTAAGAGATTTGTGGTATAAGTCACAACTGCAGTATGATATCCCATCTCATAAAACTTCTTTGCTACAATCTCACCTTCTGATGGAGAAACTACGGTATATCCGCCACCCGGTGCGATCAGGATACATGGTCGTACTTTTTCATCTTCATGGAAATATAATCGCATGTTCGGGATAAACCCGCATGCTGCTGCGTAATTGTATTCTGATTCATTCCATAATGTTATTTTGTTCATGATATTCTCCTTTCACAGCTTACCATCAGGGACGGGATTTTCTGGCTTTTTGCTTGCAAAAAGAGCCAGAAAACTCCGTCCCTAACCGGCACTACTGATTTTCTTTTTCCTTCTGATTCAAGGCATTCACAACTGCCTCATACATCGGTTTCGCAGCCGGCGCAGCACCGAGCAGCTCTGAAAGTGTCATTCCATAAGCAAACTGGATCATCGGGCCTTCCAGCATTCCCGGTACCATCTGGTTGAACATCTCAACTGCGAGTGGTGCTGCAACGATTTCGCCAAGTGTGCTGTCCATACTGAATCTTTCTACAACAAGACTTGTCTCTGTGTCATATTCGTAATCATATACACCGGAACCAACTTCGTGTACTTCCTCTTTTTCCGGAAGAACGATCACTGCTGTAGTGTTGGCCGGAACTTCTACATGCACATGGATCTTTCCATTCTTGCAGGATGTATTTGCCACAATCTTTCCGTAAACAGATTCAAACTCTGTGCCCCACTCTTCAATGCCTTTTACAAACATTGGTTTTACCTGGAATTTTTTATATCCCGGCTCTAACTGAGATAATCCGGCAACTTTACGGTACATCCAGTCACCTACAGAACCATACGCATAATGGTTCAGAGAGTTCATTCCTGATTCATCAAATGTTCCATCTGGTTTGATTGAATTCCAACGCTCCCAGATGGTTGTTGCTCCCATATTTACTGCGTAGAGCCATGACGGATAATCTTCTTTCATGAAGAGAGTTGCCGCCATCTCATGTGCTCCATTTTCAGAAAGTGCATGGCAAATATAAGGTGTTCCAACAAATCCCGTAGACAGATGATTTTTATGCTTTTCGATATTCGTAATCAGTGTCTTCAAGATACGTTTTCTGTCTTTTTCTCTTGCAAGATTAAAGTACAGGGAAATAATTGCACCTGTCTGTGTCTCGCTTACGATACGTCCTGTCTCTGTGTAATATTCTCTCTGGAATGCATCCAAGGTTGTTTCATAAAGATCCGCATACTTTTTCGCGTCTTCATCTTTTTCCAGCACCTCTGCTGTTTTCTTTACAAGCTCTGTTACATACAGATAGTACGCATTTGCGATCATATATTTATCTGTTGCTCCGGTTCTGTCTGCACTCTCTTCTTTGTCCAGTGCAAACCAGTCTCCATACTGGAATCCACTCTGCCAGAGACCATTCTCTTCACAGTTATTCTTGATGTAGTCTACCCACTCATGCATACATTTCCAGTTTTCTTCCAGAATGCCTTTATCACCATACATCTGATAAACAACCCATGGAACGATAACTGCTACATCACTCCATGCAGAAGAGCTGTACTGTCCCAGGATATCCGGCACAACATGCGGCACACCTTTTTCCAGGGAAGATTCTGCTGCCACATCACGCATCCACTTCGTGTAGAACAATGCTGTATTCCTGTTAAATGCTGCTGTCCATGAGAATACCTGTGCATCTCCTGTCCATCCGAGACGCTCGTCTCTCTGCGGACAATCTGTCGGAATATCAAGGAAATTTCCTCTCTGTCCCCATGTAATATTGCTCTGCAGCTGATTTACTTTCTTGTTAGAGCAGTTGAAATCACCTGTCTTTTCCATATCAGAATGTGTCACACAGGCAATAAACTGATCTGCTGTAAACTCTTCCATACCTTCCACACAGATATAACGGAATCCGTGGAATGTAAAATGCGGACGGAAGATCTGCTCTTCTCCATTACAGATAAATGTATCAATTGATTTTGCCTGACGAAGTGTCTCCGGATAGAATTTTCCGTCTTTGTCGAGAACCTCTGCGTGACGGATCACGATTTTCTGTCCTTTCTCGCCTTTCACATGAACCTCAACAACACCTGTAACAATCTGTCCAAAATCAACCAGTTTTTCACCTTTTGGTGTCACGATCAGCTCTTTACCCACAATTTTCTCTGTAATACGAACAGGTTCATTCTCCTGTGCTGTTAAAACTGCTTTATCAAAATCTTTAACAACAACTTTTCCCTCTGTAATCTCAGGTGCATCCGTGTCAATCGTCTCACCCATGTAAATTTCGCTGTAACGGATTTTCCCGGTCTTTACAGACCATGTTTCGTCTGTAGCGATCACATCTTTGCTTCCATCTTCATATTCGATATGAAGCTCCGAAAAAGCTCCTGCCTGTGTACCATAACGGTTCGGCTCACAAGTAAATCCAAAAATACCCTTGTACCAGCCGTTTCCAACTGTAATCTTGATTTCATTTTCCGCAACGAGCATTTCAGTCACATCATAGATTTGATACTGCAGTCTGTTGTGATAGCTTGTCCATCCCGGCGCCATACGATAATCCCCAACTGTCTGTCCATTCAGTGTCACTTCATATACACCATGTGCAGTTGCATACAGACGGGCTTTCTTCACCTTTTTATCTATTGCAAATGTTTTTCCAAATACCGGGCATGCCGTCTCTTCTTCAGGGAAATCACTTGTGATCATCTTTGCGGTAAATTCTGTATTATCAAAAATTCCGGTCTCAAATGTTCCTTCAATTGATTCTACATTTCCATGGTTATCTGCCACAGATACCTCTACTTTATAAAGCATTTCACCTGCCAGTTTTTCTCCTTCATAAGGAATCAGAACAGACTGGTCTGATGCTTTTTTTCCACTGTTCCAGACAACTTTACCATTTTCATCAGTCACCTTTATTTCATATGCAGTCTGTAAAGTATCCTTCTCCTGTGACTGAATTTTCCATGAGAATCTTGGTGCCTTATCTGTAAGTCCGATTGGATTTTCTCTGTATTCTGTTTTAAGATCATATAATTTCATCTATAATTCCTCCATTTCAAAGATACTATGCACAAAAAGGACAGAACCTTTTTTGGTAGTTCCGTCCTCTTCTCTTCAGTTTTATTTTGCTGTTTCTCTCTTCTGCAGTTCTGCCATAATCTCCGGATATCTCTTCTCAAGGTCATTTTTCATAAGAAGGATAAACATGATTACGAAAAGTGCAAGCGGAATATAGATACCAAATGTGAAGATTGCTGTATCTACTGCTGCCGGCTGTGTTGTAAGTGCTGCATTGTATCCGGCTGCTGCCAGAAGCCATCCGATCAGAGATGCTCCGATACCGGATCCAATCTTCATTCCGAAAGAGTTTGCACTGTTTGTCATACCTACGATACGTTTTCCGAACTTGTAATCATTGTACTCAACACAGTTATTTACCATTGGTCCAAACAGACACATCAGAGGAATGTTAGCAAATGTTGTTACTGCTCCACCTACAACACATGTCATAAGGCTGTATGGTGTAAATACTCTCACCAGGCAGGCTGCTGCTCCCATCGCACAGGAAATCATACAAGTTTTTGTCATACCTAATTTAGATGCCATCGGTCCTGTCAGGATGAATCCGAGGAATGTAGGAATCAGTCCAACTGCTCCGAGAAGTGCTACGATGTTATCATTTCCAAGAATATATTTTGCATAATAGGTACCACCGGAAGTACTTAAGCTGTAAGAAATATTCATTAAGAACTGCAGTGCAAGCATGATCACCCAGTATTTATTCTTGAAAAGAATTTTGATTCCTTCTACAAACGGTACGTCCTCGTCTTCACTTTTTCCCACGATCTGCACATTTTCTTTCGATACTTTATAAAGGATGAGCAATGAAAGCAGAGAAATTAAACCAAAAATAACTGCCACTTTAATCCATGCACTCTGTGTACCACCAAGCATATTTGTGATTGGAATCAGAAGGATTGCGATTACCATTCCTGCGATATATCCAAATGCTGCACGAAAGATTCCCATTTTACCACGTTCTTCCGAGCTTTCTGTACGGATTGCCATCAAAGCTCCGTATGGAATTGCTACTGCGGTATATACGATTGCTGTGAGCAATATATTCGTGATCAGTACATATGCTGCCTGTAAGCCACTACCCATATTTTTAGGTACTGTAAACAGTAAAACGATAGATACAAGTGCCGGAATTGCCATTCTTGAAAACCAAGGACGACATTTGCCTTTTGGTGATTTGCCATTATCCATGATTTTTCCCATTGCAAGGTCTGAAAATGCATCAAAAACCTTTGCGATCAGAAGCATAGTGGCAACCATTCCCGCTGCCAGTCCAACCTTCTCTGTATAGAAGTAAGTCAACTGTCCAACCAGACAACTCATAATATTCAGCGGTAACTGTCCGAGACCATCGCCAAGATAATCTGTAAGTCTCATTGATTTCTGAACTCCCATTGAGTCCAGACCAAGTTCTTTTTTTGTTTTAGCCATTTTTGTCCCTCTCTTGTTTTTTCCTTATCCCGTTATTCTCAGCTTACTGTGAATAACAACTCTTTGTTACAATCTCATCCTATAATTGATTCAATGCATCTACCATCTGTTCCAGCATCTCTCTCTTGATTCCCGGAACAAAGCTAAGAAGCTGGCGAAGCGGCATTCCTTCCATCATTGCTGCCATCATTTCCTGATTTACAGCTCCGGATGTATCATTTTCCTGTGCTTCTGCCATATCTGCTGCCGCACTGTTCTGTGCCATTCCCTGCATGAAAGGTCCCATCACAGCCTGTGCCTTTGGATCACGCATCAGCTCTCCCAGACAGGTATTTAATGAATATGTTTTTGGAAGTTCTTTTGTAGAATGTACTGTGATTTCTTCACCTGCACACATCTGATCTGCATTTTCACCGATCATCACTTTATAAGTGCCTTCCTCTGCATACCAGTCATGGATCAATGTATTCCAGTAAGCAAAAGCTCTCTCATCCAGTGTAAATGTAACAGTCTTCTCTTCTCCTGCTTCTAAGAAAATCTTTTCAAATCCTCTCAGTTCTCTGACCGGACGGACAACCTCTGTCTCCGGTGCTTCTACATAAAGCTGAACAACTGTCTTACCTGCACGATTTCCGGTATTCTTTACTTTAACCTTTACTTCTACAGTATCTTTATCAGATATTTCTTTCTTATCTAACTGAATATCACTATACTCAAATGTTGTATAAGAAAGTCCATATCCAAACGGGAACGCTGTTTCCATTTTTCTGGATGTGTAGTAACGGTATCCTACAAACACACCTTCCTGATATTCTGCATTATCAAAGCCCTTTCCATAAGTCAGATAACATGGTGTATCTTCCAGACGGAGCGGAAATGTTTCTGCTAAGCGTCCACATGGATTTTTTATTCCGGCAAGTACCTCTGCAGTTGCTCTTCCAACAGCCTCTCCTCCAAGGTATGCTTCCAGGATTCCTGAAACGCTATCCTTCCATGGCATAATCACCGGTGAACCGTTATGAAGAACGATCACAACGTTCTTCTGTACCTCAAGCACTTTTTCTACAAGTTCGTTCTGACAATTTGAAAGATTCATATGCTTTCTGTCATATCCTTCGGATTCAAAATTATCCGGAAGACCGAGGAAAAGAACTGCCACATCAGCTTCCGCCGCTGTCTTTACAGCTTCCTTCTGAAGTTCTTCAATAACTTCATCTTTCTCATCCTGATAGCCTTCTGCGAAAGTTACATTTGCAAGCTCCGGAATCGCTTTTGCAACTTCCAGTGCAGATTCCACTTTCCAGCTGTTGATATGAGAACTTCCGCCCCCCTGATATCTCGGTGTCTTCGCATATTTTCCGATAAATGCAATCTTCTTATCAGAAGTTAAGGGAAGAATATCATTTTCATTTTTCAATAATACCATACACTCTGCTTCGATATCAGCTGCTGCTGCGTGATCCTTTTCATAATCAAATACAACTTCTGTGTCACGGTTCTCTGTGTAGCGGAAGATCACATCCAGTACTCTCTCGCAAGCCTGATCAACAACGCTTTCGTCGAGTTTTCCTTCCTGTACTGCCTTCACGATCAGTCGATCATTCTCGTAATCTCCAGGTGGCATCTCCAGGTCAAGTCCCGCTGAGAGGGAAGATACTCTGTCATTGACTGCGCCCCAGTCAGAAACAACATAGCCGTCAAATCCCCATTCATCTCTTAAAATATCTGTCAGATACTTCTTGCTGTCTCCGACGAATTCACCATTGATACGGTTGTAGGAACTCATGATTGTCCATGGTTTCGCTTTCTTTACTGCACCTTCAAAGGATGCAAGATAGATTTCTCTGAGGGTTCTCTCATCGACATCAGAAGAATTTGTCATACGGCGTTTTTCCTGGTTGTTTGCAAGAAAATGCTTTGCACTTGTTCCCACATTCTTGCTCTGTACCCCTTCGATCAGTGCTGCTGCCATCTCTGTAGAAACATACGGATCTTCGGAATAATATTCAAAGTTTCTTCCGCAAAGCGGGGAACGTTTAATATTCATTGCAGGTCCAAGAATTGTGCTGACATCCATTGCCTGACATTCCTGTCCGAGAAGCTCTCCCTGTCTGCGGATCAAATCACGGTCAAAACTGGATGCTGTCGCACATCCTGCCGGGAAACAGATTGCTTTTTCGCTCTCGTTGATTCCAAGATGATCCGCTCCCTGTGCCTGTTTTCTAATCCCATGCGGTCCATCTGTGACCATAACAGACGGAATCCCCAGTCGTTCGACACCCTTAAGATGCCAGAAATCTGCTCCTGAACACATTCCGGCTTTTTCTTCTAATGTCATCTGGGAAATCAGATTTTGTATCTCCTCTCTTGTCATGTTTTACCTCCATTCATATCTCAATTTCGTTTGATTTTGATGAAATTATAACTGTTATTTTCATATAAATATTTCATTTTTAAACTATTTTTTTCATTTTTAAACTGTTTTTCAATTGACATATCACTTTGTTTTTATTACTATAAATACAAATGAATAGAAGGAGCACAATACCATGAATCTGAAATACAATATGGAAGACTTTTTAAAAATGTACTATTTTGATCACAATATTCCCATGTATATCTATGCAGACCATACTTTCGACACCTGTGTTCCACAACAGACTTCACTGACCTTTCCCCCTCAGAAATATATTGATATTCTTATCTCCAAGTCCGATAGAATATCATATTGTGCCACAACTTACGGGGTTTATTTTGGATGCCTGCGGTTAGATTTTGACATTACTAAGTATCTTATAATCGGTCCTGTTTCAAATGTGCCCTATTCAAAGGATGCTCTTCTTAACATGTATCGCGATTATGTGATTTCGAATGAAAATAAAGATGAGTTTCATGATTTTTTAAAATGGATTCCACATATTTCCACGGTATCACTGATTTCAAAGCTGATGTTCTTAAATTACTGTATTTATGAAGAAGTGAAGAATCCATCTGATTTTCTCCTGGGAAATTTCTCACCCAAGACTCTGTCTCCTGAGATTGTCCAGATGAACTACGATAAAAAAGAAAACTACGTGTACAATAAATCATATGTGATCGAAGAAGCTATTTCAAAGCTTGTCAGAACCGGAAATGTTGAGGGCTTTCACTCTCTGCAGTTTAACAATGACAATTTTCACATAGGTGTTACCAGTAATAACGCTATCCGGCAACTGAAAAACAATATCATTATAAACACGACTCTCTGTACCCGTGCCGCTATAGATGGTGGTCTTGAATATGATACCGCCTATGAGCTTTCAGACTATTTTATCCAGCTTGCAGAACAGACGGACAATCCGGATATACTATACGGGATATTGGACAAAACATCCTACACCTTTGCTGAGAAGGTTGCCCAGGCACAGACCCCTTTTTCCACAGATGCGCGCCTGCAAAAGGCAATTCGGTACATCCAGCAAAATACCAATCAGCGCATTACGGTAGGTGATGTCGCCAGATATACGGGCTTCAGCAAATCCTATTTTTCAGCTTACTTTAAGGAAAATCTTGGATTTACCGTCAGCGATTTTATTCTCCGGTGCAAGCTCGAGGAAGGACGGCGTCTGCTTCAGTTCACAAATAAACCGATCAGTACAATCAGCACTTTTTTGTGTTTTTCAAGCCAGAGCCACTTCCAGACTGCCTTCAAAAAACAGTTTGGTATGACTCCAAACGAATACAGGCGCAAGCGGTCATAAACCGTCCTGCGCCTGATGATGTCACCATGATTGGATTCGATGATCTGCCGATTGCAGATTCTTTATATATTACATTTCTTATACTTCTCTTAAGTGCTGCTTAATCCTTGCAGTAAGTTTTCCATCCACATTATCGATCAGGATCGTATCTCCGCTGCCGACATTTCCTTCCAGGATCAGCTTAGCTGCCTCAGTTTCAACATTCTTCTGAAGATATCTCTTCAATGGTCTTGCACCGTAGGTCGGATCATATCCGCCTTCTACTACAAGCTGTTTGGCTGCTTCGGTAAGCTCGATCCTCAGTTCTTTATCTGCAAGCCGTTTGTTGATGTCATTGACAAGCAGGCTGATAATAGAGTAGACATTATCTTTCGTCAGCGGACGGAACATAATCGTCTCATCCAGACGGTTCAGGAATTCCGGTCTGAAATGTGCTCTCAGATCATTCATGACCATTGCCTCTGCATCCGGCTTGATATCGCCATTTTCATCGATACCATCCAGCAGATAAGAGGATCCGATGTTGGATGTCATGATCAGGATCGTATTCTTGAAATCAACGGTACGTCCCTGTGAGTCCGTGATACGTCCGTCATCCAGTACCTGCAGAAGTACGTTAAATACATCCGGATGTGCTTTTTCAACCTCATCGAAAAGCACAACAGAATATGGTTTTCTGCGAACAGCCTCGGTAAGCTGACCGCCTTCATCATATCCGACATATCCCGGAGGCGCTCCGATCAGACGGGACACAGAGTATTTCTCCATATACTCACTCATATCGATACGCACCATATTGTTCTCATCATCAAACAGATTCTCGGCAAGTGCTTTTGCAAGCTCTGTCTTACCTACACCGGTAGGTCCAAGGAAGAGGAAGGAACCGATCGGCTTGGTCGGATCTTTGATTCCTGCTTTGGAACGGATGATTGCATCGGTTACTTTCGTAACGCCTTCATCCTGTCCGATGACACGTTTGTGAAGCTCGTCTGCAAGATGCAGTGTCTTACTTCTCTCGCTTTCATTTAATTTGGCAACCGGAATACCGGTCCAGCGGGAAATGATCTTGGCAATCTCATCATCGGTAACACTTTCATGAACCAGTGAAAGATCTTCATCTTTTACCTTTGCTTCCTCTTCTTCCAACTGTTTCTGCAACTGTGGAAGACGTCCGTACTGAAGCTCTGCTGCCTTGTTCAGATCATAGCTTCTCTGAGCTGCTTCGATTTCACGGTTCAGCTGTTCAATCTGCTCACGGATCTTCTGTACATGTTCAACAGAATGTTTTTCGTTATCCCACTGTGCTTTCTGCTTTGCGAATTTTTCCCGTTCTTCAGCAAGTTCTTCCTGCAGTTTCTGCAGTCTTTCCTTACTCAGACGGTCATCCTCTTTTTTCAAGGCTGCCTCTTCAATCTCCAGCTGCATGATCTTACGGTTCAGTTCATCCAGCTCTGTCGGCATAGAATCCAGCTCTGTCTTAATGGATGCACATGCTTCATCAACCAGGTCGATTGCCTTATCCGGAAGGAAACGGTCTGAAATATAACGGTTACTCAAAGTAACAGCTGCAACAAGTGCACTGTCTGTGATCTTGACACCATGGAATACTTCATAACGCTCTTTCAATCCACGAAGGATAGAAATGGCATCCTCAACTGAAGGCTCATCCACCATAACCGGCTGGAAACGACGTTCCAGAGCGGCATCCTTTTCAATATACTGGCGATACTCATCCAGAGTTGTCGCACCGATACAATGCAGCTCACCACGGGCAAGCATTGGCTTTAACATATTTCCGGCGTCCATTGCACCGTCTGACTTTCCGGCACCTACAATGGTATGCAGTTCATCGATAAACAGGATGATGTTTCCATCACTGTTCTTGACTTCTTCCAGAACTGCTTTCAGACGCTCTTCAAATTCACCCCGATACTTCGCACCTGCAACCAGTGCTCCCATATCCAGAGCAAATACTTTTTTATCTTTCAAAGCTTCCGGTACATCACCGCGCACGATACGCTGTGCCAGACCTTCTACTGCTGCTGTCTTACCTACACCAGGTTCACCGATCAGAACCGGGTTGTTCTTGGTCTTACGTGACAGGATACGGATCACATTCCGGATCTCTGCATCACGCCCAATGACCGGATCCAGCTTCTGCTCCCTGGCTTTTTCCACCAGATCTTCCCCGTATTTATTCAGAGTATCATAAGTAGCTTCCGGATTATCACTGGTTACTCTCTGATTACCTCTTACGGAAGAAAGCACCTGAAGGAAGCTTTCCCTTGTAATTCCAAGCTCCTTCATCATACCTTTGATCTCACGGTTCGCATATTTCAGAAGTGCAAGGAACAGATGCTCAACCGATACATATTCATCACCCATCTGCTTTGCCTCATCCTCGCCATGGATCAGCACATTATTCAGATTCTGACCAATATACATCTGACCGCCCTGTACCTTCGGACGCTTCCGTAAAAGCTCTTCCACACGGTTCATCATCGTCTCTTTTGTAATGCCCATCTTCTCAATCAGCTTGAGAATCAGGCTGTCATCTATTGTAAGCAAAGAATACAGAAGATGTTCCTGTTCAATTTCCTGGTTGCCGTAATCTGCTGCAATCTTTTCAAGGTTCTGCACTGCTGCCATAGAACTTTGTGTAAATTTATTGATATTCATAACATGAGTCCCTCCTTTGCCTTGCTATCTTTGTTCTATCCGAACTATAGCACGTGTTGTTAGCACTGTCAAGAGCCGAGTGCTAAATCTATATACATTTTTACTCCTCTGTCAAATCATAGGACTCATTGTCTGAGTCCTGTCTATATAAAACGCTCCGGATTCTTTATCTTCCTCCGGCAGCGGCTTTTTTATATTCCATCAGTTTCTGTCTTGCCTCTGCATTCAAATGTCTCGGAACCTGGATCTGTACCGTTACATACTGGTCACCGTGGACATTTGCATCCTTCATCGAAACAATTCCTTTTCCTCTCAGACGTATCTTGCTTCCTGACTGGGTTCCTTCTTTGATCTTGCACATCACATCGCCATACAGGGTATGCACTCTTGCCTCTCCACCAAATACGGCTGTTGTATAAGGAATATTGACTGTCGTGTAAACATCCATTCCTTTTCGTTCATAGCCTGCTTTCGGCTGAACAGTTATTTTCAGGAGAAGGTCTCCTGCCCCGCCTTTTCCGGTTCCCGGCATTCCTTTTCCACGAAGCCTTATGCTCTTTCCACTGTCAATTCCTGCCGGAATGTGTACCTCCAGCGTCTGTGCTTTTCCACTCTGATCCTGCAGAGTAATTCTTTTATCGCAGCCAAATGCTGCTTCGTCAAATGTAACAGATACACTGGCTTTCAGATCCTGACCTTTCTGATCAAAGCCTGCTGATCCGTGGCCACCAAATCCTCCGAACCCGCCAAATCCGGACCCATCGTCATAGAAGCTCCTTCTGTGAAAGCCCTGGCTTCCGAAACCACCTGTGCTTTTGCTGCCGTTTCCATGGAATATATCTTTAAACATATCTCCGAAAATATCATCTGCATTTCCGGTAAAATGATACTCCTGATAACCACCCGGGCCACTTTTGAAGCCCTGGAAACCATTTCCAAATCCGCTTCCCTGATAGCCGCCTCCTGCAGACTGGTCAAATGCAGCGTGTCCGAACTGATCGTACATCTTCTTCTTTTCCGGATCACTCAGTACCGAATAAGCTTCTGTTACTTCTTTGAATTTCTTTTCTGCATCCGGATTTCCGGCATTGGTATCCGGATGATACTTCTTCGCCAACTTCCGGTAAGCTTTTTTGATCGTCTTTTCATCTGCATTCTTCGCTACTCCAAGCACCTCGTAGTAATCCCGCTTTGCTGCCATGTCCTGTCACCTCCTGCCTGTAAAACACCCCGGAGATTACTCTCCGGGGAAAACTTATCTTCTATATTAACCTTCAATTGTGATATACTTCTTCTCTTCTGCAACCGGTTTTGCTTCTTTTTTCGGAACGAAGAGTTTCAGAATACCATGTTTAAATTCTGCTTTGATGTCTTCCTCTGTGATATCTTCACCAACGTAGTAGCTTCTCTGGCAGGCTCCCGCATAACGTTCGCGACGGATATATCTTCCGGTTTCTTTCTCCTGTTCATCCTGATCAAGACCTTTTGCAGCACTGACTGTCAGATAACCATCTTTCAATTCTGCAGTAACTTCATCTTTCTTGAATCCAGGAAGATCAATCTCAAGCTCATATCCATCTTTCATCTCTTTGATATCTGTCTTCATCAGATTATTCGCATGATGTCCATAGAGCTTCTTTTCTGCTCTGTCCTCTGCTTTATCTGCATATCCGTAAAATGGAAATCCAAACCAATCATCATCAAATAAGTTATTATTAAAAATACTAGGCATCAACATAAGTCCTGTCTCCTTTCAAACACTCATAATACGTTCGGAACACTGGAAAGCAAACCTTTCTTTTTGTTCCCCTTTCTTTGTTCTATCTGTACTATAGCACGCATTGTTAGCACTGTCAAGAGGTGAGTGCTAATTTTTTTATGAAGAATTTGTGAACACTACGAGCCATGCAAAATGGTGAAAAAAACGCCCTGCAAGTTTACTTGCAAAGGCGTCTATTTTCGCTATTTTATAGGGCGACAGCCTGGCAGCAAGGGAATTCTTTCCCGAGCTGTGCATGGCGTATCTCACAGCTTCACAGGGATTTTTCACTTGCTTTCGCACGGAGGTTTCTTGATTTGACCACATTTTTACGACAAATCTTTGGAAAAAATATATTCGTTTGATTTTCTTACCACATTGTACGACAACGGCTTCTGGTTTATACCACAGCAGGTACGGTTTCTGAAGAGTACAATCTGATATCAGTTTTTACTTATTCTCGCCTATTTCTTTATTTATACCTATATCGTAAGAGCTTCATCTTCTATTCATTTCCATATAAAAAGAGTTTTATCTTCACCAGCCGGTATTCCTCAAATGTAATCGCTGCTGCTTCGTCACCGTTTAATCTTCTGCCTGCCACCCAGATGCCTTCCGAAAAAGCTCCTTCCTCATAAGATAAAATATCACAGTGCTCCCGCGTCTTGTCATTCGAACAGATTTCTATCTGGCATGCATTTGCAAACATATAAAAAGTATCTTCCTCTGCCTTTAAAATAAGACATACGCCTTTTTGTTCTCCCTGCCCTGAAACCGCCATCTGCACGCGGAATCTGTAATCTTCAAATAACATTTCTCCTGTACCATCTTTACAGTTTTCTGCAATCACTGCCTGAAGATTGTCTGTTCCATAATTGTCCGAAAACAGATCTATCATGCTTCCTAACGTTGACGCACAGTAATGGTACTCCTTTACATCCTGTGGTATGGAAAGTAATGGGTCTTTCACATCCACCCCGAAGAGATGTGCTGTGGCAGAGTTGAACGGTTTTCCCATATCCTCAAAGCCAAACGGTGCAAAGCAGACTGCATGATAATGTCCGATTGCATACACAAGCCTTGGCGCACAGTGGGAATGTGTTGCCGTTTCCGGAATAAAAAGTGGATTGCCAAGCTTTGTATACTCCTCGCAGATATCGGTAAAATTATGTACATAAATATCCGGTGCATAGATATCAATGGACGGGGCTGCATAATTCCACACCTCCATCATTTTGGCAACCGGTCCACCGGATGGATATACTCCAGGCTCTGTCCCCTGTGTCAGCCAGCTGTTGACCGCCATCGGAAGATCATACTCTGCTTTTCCGGCTGCTGCGACATATTCTACATAACTTGCAATATGATATGCAGAAAAAATTTCATCTGCAGCCAAACCAAAAACCTCTCTCCATCCTTTTTCTTTTCCGCATTTTTCCATACCATCCTGCCCACTGTCTGGAGTTATTTTTCTCTCTGCCCCGGCATTCTGGTTTTGCCATACATTTTTCAAAGATTCATCCATCTCATCTGTATGGTTTTCCAGATAATCCACAAGCCCCTGCGGCGGTGTTTTTGCAAACAGCTGCTCTGCCAATGTGGAATGCTCTCTTGCACTTCCCTGCACTCCAGTCTCATTCTCCACCTGGACTGCAAGCACTGTCCGCTCTTTCCCGTCAATTACCCTTAAGTGGCGCATTAATCTTGCGAATGCTTTCGCATCTGCATGTTTTGTCTCTTCGCCCAGATAAGAAAGGGTTGTATATGGCATATTATAAAAATTTTTAAGAATGATTTTCCGTTTTCCCTGTTCTAGCTCCGCACGCGGAAAACGCTGCAAATCTTTCTTCACCCACTCCGGTGCATAAGTTGACTGTGCATTTTTCCATGTTCCAAACCACAGAAAAATAATATGCATGCCCGCATTTCTTGCCTGCATGATAAGCTCATCCACCAACGTGAATTCAAACCTGTTTTCCTCCGGCTCGATCAGTTCCCAGCTCACCGGAAGGAGCAGTGTATTCAATCCCAGTTCTTCTGCCTTTTCCCAGATTCCGCTCATGTAAACGGCATCTGATGCACTCGAATTATGAGCTTCGCCAGCAATCGCTATCCATGGTGATCCATCTGCCTGCCGCAATAACTGTTTTTTCATTTAAACATCTCCAGCTTTTTTACTTCTCCATGTGTAATTCCGGAACCATTAAAAGCATCCACTCTGACATAGTACATTTTTCCTTTTACCAGAGCTCCTACACGGTAGTTTATGCAGTTTCCCATAACCATACAGCTGTGATAGAGCTGTTCCGGTTTATTTCCCCACAGGATCAGATATCCGGATACCGCTTTCTGCTCTTCTACGGAAACTTCCATATCAAGATATCCTGTCCGTCTGACTTCATATTCCGGCACTTCCGGAAGTGTTCTCTCTGCCCTTCCAAAAACACGAAGTCCTGAAATACACGGTTTCACATGGTAAGGCACCTCTTCTATTGTGAGTCTCAGGAAGCGTAGCTTCCATCCCTCTTCTGACACAACAAGATCATGGCTTAAATCAGTGTCTGCATTTCTCTTATCTTCCAGTGCAAACCACATCTCTCCATCTAAAGATCCTTCTAACATCCATCTTGTATAACCTGCCTTCCGGTCTATATAGCGCTCCATATCCGGTGTTTTCTTCCATTCCCCCGGACACTTTATCTGACTGGAAGGATCATCTGCGAAATTAATCTGGATGGCATGCACGTTTGCACAGGTGTCCAGATCCATTGTAAGAAAACTTCCCGGTGCTTCGGTATCTGCCATCCACCACGTCTGTACATTCTCGTCTGCTGCAAGCGATGGCTCGTGATCTTTTTCATAACCGGATGCTGTCATCTTTGCGCCATAGCTTAACAAAAACCATTCCGGCTCTGCCCACGGATCCATTCTGAATTTTTCGACGTCCTGCGGCCAGTCTCCATATCTCTGGTTGCAGAAGAGATTTCCTTCCTCATCAAACCCTACCGGCCAGATTCCTACACGCCGCTCAAACACATGATTTTTGCTGATTCTCATTGTTGCCGTATGCCAGAAATGTCCGGTTATATCTTCCATCGTAGAACCATGGCCTGCTCCCGGAAGAAAACCGCCCGGTTTATAGGAAAACGGATTATTCTCTGCCAGATGAAACGGACCTAATGGATATTTTCCGACATAAACACCATCTGCATAAACATTCAATTCTGCTCCCGGACACGCATATTGCAGATAATAATTTCCCTGATATTTTGTCATCCACGCACCTTCGATGTATGGCATTCCCGCATATGTTGCACGGATGATTTTCTTATTCTCCTCCGGAAGATTTTTCGCATCTTCCCCACACTCTTTCAAAAAGGCAGCGAACAGACCTTCAATCTCTTCTTCTGTTTTCGGATTTTCACTGTTGTTCTCACCGAATCTCTCATATCCGTTCTCCCACGGATTTCCAAAGATTAGTTCTTTTTTTTCTCCGATTGGATGCATCGTATCCGGGTCTAATTCCACGCCCCAGATTGGTGTTGCATTGGCACATCCCCAGTAAAAATAAACTCTGCCATCCTCATCTGCAAACAGATTCGGATCCCAGTAATCCATCACACCCTCGATTTTCTCATAGGGACCATGTATAGGATCTTTCGTCCGGTAGAAATCGCACGCCTCACCCCTGCCAGATGCTGTAAAATACATCCAGTCACCGAACACGCGCACATCCGGCGCATAGTCATAGGCAGGTACATTCTCCGGCAGCGGATAGCTTTCCCAGTGTGCCATATCCGAAGATACCCACACGGATCCGCTCATTGATGCAAACAGATAGTATTTTCCATGATATTCCACCATGGAAGGATCTGCAGCTTCCCGGTTCACAGTGAGCTGATATTTATCTCTTGGATCTTTCTTAAACTGGTATGCATATGGTACATTGATCGGATTACAGTAATATCTCATAAAACTTCCACCTCCGCGCAAAAAGCTCTGTCTTTTCCTTCAATCCACTGATTTTCCCGGACGGTATACTCACCTTTCAACCGGATATCTTCACTGGAGCTTCCAATTTTCACATCAACCGTACCTTTTTCAATTTTCCATCGCATATCTTTATCCAGAAATGCCATCTGTGAAGGCTGTATCCTGAAAATAACAGTTCTGCTCTCTTTCGGCTCTAACCATACTCTTGTAAATCCGGCAAGCTCCTGCACCGGTCTTGTTCTCGATGCATAGCGGTCGGACAGATAAAGCTGGACGATCTCTGTTCCGGCAGTTTCTGACTGGTTTGTGACCTTCATCAAAACAGAAACAGTCTCTGTCGGCAGTACTTCTTCTTTTTCTATGGTTAAATCAGAATAGACAAAATCCGAATAACTCAGTCCATATCCAAAACAGTATCTCGGCGTATGCGGCATATCCAGATAGTTGACAAATCCGATACTCTCTCCCTGATGGTTTGCAGAACCCCATGGATGATTGTAATATACCGGAATCTGTCCGGCACTATATGCCACAGAAACCGGCAGTCTGCCGGATGGATTATGAATTCCAAACAAAGCCTCATATACTGCTCTTGCACCCATTTCCGCCGGATTCCATGCCTCCAAAATTGCATTCAAATGCATATCTGCCACATCACTTGAGATTGGTCTTCCATTGAAATGAATACCTACCAGTGGAATTTTTTTCTCCAAAGCTGCCAGAATAAACCGATCCTGGCAAGGTGGAAGATTTATGTCTGCCGCATCAACTCCCTCACCCATGGATGCAAGGGAACAGGTGCCGTATTTTCCGCCCAAAGTAAGAAGTACAATATCTGCGCCTTCCATCGTCTTAAGGGCTTTTTCAAAACCGGACTCATCCTCCCCTGCGATTGGATAACCGAAAGCCGATACAATTTCTGTATCCGGAAGGATTTCTCTTAAATACTCCACAAGCGATCTGCACTGCGGTTTTTGTGTTTTTAAAATCTCATCATATATTTTTCCTGTGTCAAGCTGGATATGAGTGCCTGGCACGGTAGGGATTTCCTCTCCACTTCTGTTCTCAATACCTGCTACCCCAGCGATACTGTTTGCCACTGCATATACAGATTCCATCATGGACATATGCGTGTAACCACCAAAAAACATCCTTGCATTGTCTGCATGCGGACCAATCACCGCAATTTTTCTGAGTTTCTTCTTATTCAATGGAAGAATGCCATCATTTTTGAGAAGTACCATAGATTCCAAAGCTGACTGCAAAGACAGGCTTCCTCCCTCATCTGCTTCTGCAAACTCTTTTTCTAACGCCTCTCCTTCCATTGCGAATGGGTGCTCAAATAATCCCATACGGAATTTTACACAGAGCACCCTATGTACTACTTTATCTAATACACTTATATCATACGTTCCATCCGAAAATCCCTCCATCAGCTCTTTTCCATATCCTGTCTGGCTTGGCATCTCAATATCCATTCCCGCTTCCATTGCCAGATATCCGGTTTCTCCAAGTGTCTCTCCGATATGCTGTACGGTATGGCTGTTTCCAATTCCACCATAATCACTGACACAGATTCCGTCAAAGCCCATCTTCTCTCGCAAAAGATTCGTGAGAAGCTTTTTTGACACAGAGACAGGCTCATTGTCGATGGAACAATAACATGGCATGATGCCTTTCAGTTTTCCATCACGGATTGCCGCCTGAAATGGTTTTCCATAGATTTCCTGTAAGGTACGTTCTGCCGTCTCACTGTGTGTTCCATGGATACCTCCCTGTGAATTGTGGAATGCCAGAAAATGTTTTGCCACACAGTCCGGTGTCCTGCCATCCACAGTCACGCCTGCTGCGCCCTTCGCATAAGCGGTTCCAAGCGCTGCTGCAAGTGTCGGATCTTCTCCATAGGTTTCTCCCTGTCTTCCCATACGTGAATCTCTGGAAATATCTAAAACCGGTGCCAAAATATGTGTGATTCCACAGGCGGTCTCCTGCTTTGCCACACTTGCTCCAATCTTTTCTTCCAGCTCCGGATCAAATCCGGCTCCTCTCGCAATCCCCGATGGATAACTTGTTGCTTTTTGTAAAAATGCTCCACATAATCCTTCCATATGGAAAATTGCAGGAATTCCATGTGGACTGTTCTCCATTACAATACGCTGGACTCTTCTCTGCCAGTCTGCTGCTTCCTGCAAAGACTTGATTCTCCTCATCTCAAGCGTACTGACCTCTCCGATTCCATATGGAACCTGTTCTTTGATCCAGTCACAATTTAGATATGTTTTATCAAACGGAAATACACAGTTCACCTGTGCCATTTTCTCTTCCAGACTCATCTCCTGTAATAACAGGGATGCCCTCTCTTCTGGTGAGAGCTTATTATTCATGTAATTCATAGTTTCCACTGACTAACTCCTCCTTCTTTCCATTCGGCAGCTCCACTTCACAGGTTGTTCCAACAGGAACAGAAATCTTAAGCTTCATTTTGCCCTCTTCTCTCCTCCACGCGACGCGGATTGTTCCATAAATACAGATATGGGAGCATTGTGCGTTTGTCAGACCGCCACCAGGCATCGGTTTTATACGGAATCTTCTATATCCTGCCTCCACCGGCTCTAATCCGCAGATCCTCCGGTAAAAGAAATCTCCTACCGCTCCATAGGCATAGTGATTCATGGACGCCTCTTTGACCTGACTGTTCTCTTCAATCACGTCCCACTGTTCCCACATGGTTGTTGCTCCTTTTTTTACCTGATAAAGCCATGATGGGTTCGTGTCTTCCATCAGAAGCTGATAAGCTTCCTTCAAATGTCCATTGTCCGCAAGTGCAAACAGAATATACGGTGTTGCTGTAAATCCGGTATTCAGATGACCGCCGTTCTCCCGGATCAGTTTCCAGAGATTATCCGCCATTTTTTCTGCTTCTTTCTGTCCTGCCATTTTAAAATAAAGCGGCAGTACATACCCAGTCTGAAATTCCTCATTCAGTGTCCCATCTCCATCCATAAATCTTATCCGGTAGGCTTTTTTTATTTTTTCAGATTTTTTCCTGTAAAAATCACAGTCTGCCCTCTCTCCAAGTGCCTCTGCGATCTCACTCATCACCTGACACGCATAGTAATAATATGCGGTTCCTGTCCATGGACCTTTTCCAAGCCAGTCCTTTGGATTCCCGTAAGGTGCACACCAATCACCAAACTGAAACGGCAATGAGAAAATATACCGCGAATGATTCTTAATAAAACCTGCCATTGCCCATCTTGACACATCGGCAAGATATTTTTTCATGACAGGATACATCTGGTGAAGTACTTCCCTGTTTCCGGTTGACCGGTAGATGGCATACGGCACAAGAATGCAGCTGTCTCCCCAGCAGCTTGTTGTAATGCTTGGAGTTACGCCTTTCCGCACCGGGACAACAAAAGGAATTGCACCTAATTTTCCCTGTTCTGCTTTCATGTCGCGGAGCCACTTTCCAAGAAACCGGTTCATCTGAAAATTAAAACACGCCGTACCTGCAAACAATGCAATGTCTCCCGTCCATCCCTGTCTTTCATCCCTCTGCGGACAGTCGGTCGGGATATCCACAAAATTGTCTTTTCCACTCCATACAAGGTTCTTCTGCAGCTGGTTCAATCGCTCATCCGAGCAGGAAAAATCACCCGTGACCGTAAGATCTGAATAGATTGCTCTTGCCTGTACTTTTATCTTCTCTTTTTCTATTCCACTGACACTAATATAGCGGAACCCCATATAGGTGAAGCGCGGTGCATACGTCTGCTTTCCATCCCTGCAGTAATAACAGATTTCCTGCTTTGCCGAACGAAGATTTGTCCGGTACAGTTTTCCATGCTCTAACGCTTCCGCGTGGCATATCCGGATGATCTGCCCCGTTTCTCCATCTGCCTCAAATTCCACAACTCCGGAAAGATTTTGTCCAAAATTATAGATAATCTCAGTCTCTCCCTTCTCTCCTGAGTAAACCTCTTCGCAGGAGATGGGAGCAAAAATTTCATGACCGGTCACCGGCTCTCCGTACCTTGCTTCAATCATCGGATGGATATCCGGCGTTATCACATCTGCTTTTCTCCATTTCCAATCCGTCTCCTTAAACCTTGCATCATAAATTTCTCCATCATAGAAATCCGCATATTGATACGGTCCATCTGCCGTCACCTCATATGCTCCATCGGTACTTACAACTTCCCTGCTTCCATCTTTATATACAATATACCATTCTGCAAGCAGTGCCTGTCGGTCTGCAGTCAATAATGAAACGCTCTGGTTTGTATTCGAAATATTCGTTGTTCTTCCAACTGCCCAGCCTGCCGCAACTGTCACAAAGAGTTCATGGTCTCCCTCCTGTAATTCGCCTATCCGGTAGCAGCAATACTGGAGATTATGTTCGTAATCGGTAAATCCCGGCGAAAAATAATCCTCACTGATCCGTCTGCCATCTAGCAGGACATCAAAAATTCCAATCGCAGTCACTACAATCCAGCTCTCCTCCACTGCTTTTTCCAGATGGATTTTTCTGCGGAAATATAATGGACGCGGAGAGTTTGGCTTTTCTGTCACATGCATCTCATCCGTTATCCACTTTCCACTCCATGGCAGACGTTTTCTTCCCGTCATGAATTCTGCACACTTTGTACTGTTGTTTCCACGATCATCCACCGCCTCTATCTCCACATCATATCGGGTAAATGGTTTTAATGGTTCTCCTTCATATTTTATCCCAATTTGTTCTTTCACTTCTGCTATCCAGTTATTTACCCGGATACAGGCAGACCGAAGAGAAGTCTCTCTTCGGTCACTCTGTAATTGAAATGAAATGACAGGTTTGTCTGTATCTGTGATCAAAAGTTCTTTTCCTTCTTTTAATACAGATTTTTCCTCAATAAAAATATCACTTATTTCAAACACATCTTTTTTACTCCTGTTTCTGCTGTGCTGCCCTTCTCGCTGCTACCTCTTCTTTCATCTGTGGAAGTTTATTTTCAAGATCAAATCTCATAAAAACAACAAACATGACAAGATTCATGATTAAAGGCAGATAGTTGGAAAATGCATAAATGGAGTATTTCATGGATGTCGTAGCTGCTGCTAATGTTGCATCGTAATGTCCTGCCTGAAGGATCAGTGCAAGCACTGCTGCTCCAAGCCCTGCTCCTACTTTACTTCCAAAGCTGACTGCTCCACCAGAGATGGCAATCATCCGCTTATCATATTTCCACTCATTATAATCAATTGTCATAGCTGTAAGTACACCATACAGACACATTAATGGAATCTGTACAAAGCTTCCAATCAGGCTTGTTACAATATAGAGAGCAAAATTTTCTGGGACAAAGCAACGGATTCCTGCCATCACAGCTGCTCCGATCAGTCCAAAATATACGGTCTTCTGAATTCCTGCTTTGCTTATGATCGGCTGCGCCAGGATAAATCCTGCAACCGTTGCAAGCATTCCAAGTGCTCCGATCAACGATACCAGATTGTCATTCCCAAAAATCCATTTACAGTAATAAGTGCCAGAAGATGCAGCAACACTTGTTGAAATAGATGTGATCAGGTTAAATAAAAGGACAATGAGCCAGTATTTATTCCGAAACAGCATTCCCATCGCATCTTTAAATGGAACATTCTCTTCCTCTTCGTCCTGTTCTTCTACAAATGCTTCGTTCTCATAATCAGAAGCAAATTTGGTACGGACGCCATTACGGTAGCAGATCAGAAACAGTAGCAGGCATACCAGTGCGATCACAACTCCATATTTGATCCATGCCTGCTGTGTTCCGCCAAGCATATTGGTAATCGGGATAGTAAGAATTGAAATCAACATTCCAGCCCCATAATTTCCAATTGCGCGGAATGTTCCCATAACACTCGTATAATCCAATTATCCTCTTTTGAGGGTAATGGATTATTCTCCTTTCTCCCAACATCTTGGGTTTTATTGAATACTCCATTATAATACTTAAAGCACTGTGGATCTGTACCTATATCATTACAGCTTTGACTGTTCGGAGGTGACTCAGACCACAGCTTTTCGTCTATTACTGGTAATTAGTTTGTTAACGCTTGACGTTTCTATTTACGTGATTACACAGCCGAACTCTCTGTGGAAGACAGCAGTGCTAAATATTATTTCAGGAGGTAAATCTCTATGTCCATGTACTTTGTTGGAATTGATATTTCCAAGTACAAACATGATTGTTGCATTATTTCTGCAGCCGACCAGCAGATTGTTTCTAAATTTACCATCACTAATGATAAGGATGGTTTTGAACAACTGCTGATTTCTCTTAATTCTCTCTCCAATTCTGAGGATATAAAAATAGGGTTTGAATCAACTGCCCATTATGCCCTCAATCTTGAACTCTTCCTTGAAAATGCCAACCACAGCTTTATGGAAGTTAATCCAGTCCTCATCAAGGAATACAAAAAATCAACTACTTTAAGGCGAACCAAAACCGATTCTGTTGACTGTGAATCAATAGCTCGGTGGTTAATGACTGTTGAGTACAAACCCCATTCAAAAGGATTTTACCACGCTTATTCCTTGAAGTCACTAACTCGTTTGCGAGATAGATTAATTCGTCAACGTTCTTTTTATCTTGTGAAGATAACAAATGTTTTAGATCATACCTTTCCAGAATTTAAACCTTTTTTCAATGAACGGCTTTCCAAAACTGCTATCTATCTCCTTGAAAACTATGGTTCTGCTGAAAAAATGGCTCATATGAATTCTGTGTCTTATGACAAACTACGCTGTATTTCAAGAGGTAATTTTTCTATACAACAGTTCCTTCGTTTGAAAGAATTGGCTGCTAACACAGTTGGTGTCAATAATTCTATCTTTGACATTGAATTAAACAGTTTGCTGACCTTATACAACTCTCTCTGCAAGGAAATAAAAAACCTTGAAGCCGAGATTACTAGACTTATTGAAGAAGTACATCCTCACTATATGTCCATCCCTGGTATCGGTCCTATTTCAGCAGCTGTTATTTATGCTGAATATGGTGACATATCAAACTTTTCCAATCCCAGTCAGATGCTTGCGTTTGCTGGAATTGAACCAGGAATAAATGACTCCGGCACTGAGTCTCATGGTGGCAGAATGGTAAAACATGGTTCTTCCCAACTACGTTACGTTCTGCTTAATGCTTGCCTTCCCTTAATCCGTTTTGACTTAACCTTTGCAACCTATTATGCAAAGAAACGGGCAGAAGGCAAAAAACACCGGGTAGCTATTACTCACGTTGCAAAGAAACTGATTAGAGTCATCTATGCATTGGAGAGGCAAGATGTAGACTTTAACGCTCAGAAACTACGTTAATATCTTCCCTATATATTTATCTGCTCCATCTGAAATACGATATTTTCAGATGGTCTATTAAAGTTACCCTTTTTTATTACACAAAATTTCTCAAAAAAACTCTTGACTATTTATAGTTTGTCACCTAC
>NZ_BAAHSG010000032.1:0-49627 GCF_054660775.1 Allocoprococcus similis | reverse complement strand
TAGCAAATTATATGAAACTTATATAGATCCATCCACAAAAAGCATTTGTATACGATTTCCTGAGAATAGGATTCAAATATGTGCCGGAACAATTCGCGTATATGCCTCATTGCAACAAAATGGCACTGGATATACGGGTGTAAGTGCCAAAATAGAACAATCAACATTTCCAAAGCCGTTTAAATTTTTAAGAGGTTGTACAATAACTCAAAATAGTGATGATTGGGTTATGATTCTTGGAAAAACCACAACCTTGAATGGAATTTCCCAGCTTCGATTAGGATATTTTGCAGCATACACAAATAAAGCTTTTTATATGGACTATATTGCAATCGGAACATATTAGAATTACTTCCATTTACCAATTATAAGCATATCAGCTTGTACACAACACATTCCTTGCTTTGGACTGTATGCTGTAAGCTTGTACCCGGTTGTAGTCACTTCGGTAACTCCAAGACCATACAGTTCGTCAGTCTTTGCCGGAGATACTATAATTAAAGGCGCTTCCTTGAATGCTACTGGAAAATCAACCGCAGCACTAGAAGCAAAATACCAGTTATACCAACTGGTTGCAAGATTGGTATTCCAAGTATATTTACTCCACATAACCATGTCGCCGTTGGAATATTTTGTGTAATTGTAGTTATTTTTGGTTCCTCGTTCTACGATAGAAATCAGTTTATTGTTTATGGTTGCAATATTATTATTTGCATTTACCAAATTGCTATTTAACTCTTTAACTGCCAATGCATCTACGAAAAATCCTTCCTCCGTTACAAGATCAATTTCATCCAAAGTAACAATCCTGTTCGCACGGATAGCTTCATCAGCTTCTGCTCTTGCGTTTTCTTCTGCAATTCGTGCTTTCTTCTCCGCATCATCTGCAGCTATGCGTTCTTCTCGCTCTGTGTCATCCGCTGTTTTTCTGTCCCCTTCCTCCTTTCCTACTTTCGTTAAAAGCTGTTCCACCAAGGTTTTCTGTTTTTCTTCCTCGTCATCTGGAAATCCCATTGTATCAGAGCATTTTATTGTTTCTTTAAACGAAATCAGTGATTTCCCATCATTAACGACTCTGATCTGCAGTTCATTCATTCCAACCGCAAAAAAATCACCACTCGGTGTAAACGAGATCACACTGTTGTCAACATCACATAGTGTACCTTTGGTTTTATCCATGCTTTTATGATAAACATAGGCAACCGCTGCTGCCGTTGCCGGAATCTCATAATCCCTGACCGCAAACTCAAGCCCTAACATATCCGTCCCTTTTGTTACTTCGATCGGGATCTTAATGGTATTTCTAAGCACATAAACATCTCTTTTTATAGTGTTCATTTTTCTTTTTCCTTTCTTATCCAGGAATCCACTGGACGATATAAACACTGGTCGTGGTTCCCGTGCTTCCTCCAGGAAGTCTAAGAACGTAATCCCATGGAAAATTGTAATAGCTTGTACACCAGATTTCCTGCCCCGTCTGATCTCCTGTTGCTCCTCCTGTCGCTCCTCCATTCTCATTCTGACTCGCCTGTACAACCTGTCCATTTCCGATACTCATTGCAGTATGACTTGCCACATTCAAAAGGATATCGCCTCGTTGAACGCCGCTTCCTGAAGATAAATTAACAGAACCGGTTACATCCTGAAATCCGCAGGATTTAAATGCGGCATACATATTTCCCGTATAAGTTGCACCGGCATCTTTTACCTTGATACCGGCTTGCTGGTACGCTGTGATCAGCAGCGAAGAGCAGTCATAGTCCGGTCCCCATCTGCTTCCTTGATCGTATCCATGGCTGTTATCGTTCGCAATGCCAATCGCCCACTGGACAGCCGATTCTATTGCTTTGGAGTTTGTATCATACTGGCTCAGCAAATTGTAGAAACTTCTTGCCTGTGATCTCCTGGCGGATTCCACTTCTACGCCTGCACGCTCGAAGTTCTTTAAAAATGCACTAGCAAGATCTTCCGGAGATGATCCGGATGTCTTAAAAGCTACCCAGGACATATTGTAAGAACTGGTTGGGATCCACTGTCCGGTTGACTCTGATAGTGTATCAATCCAATATAGCTGCCCGTTCGGATCAGTTATAGAATATCCGTTTGCCGTCGCCCAGTTTGTGTAATTGGTCGCCGGAGTCCATTGGACCAATCCAAATCCGCCAGAATAATTCCCTTCATTTAAGTTCTGCCACACTCCCGGATTTACATAAGACTCACTCTGCATATTCCCCAGGATTCCGGCAATTGCATTTAAAGACCAACCTCTTCCGGAAAAATACTTGTACACTTCTACCGCATTTGCGTTCATCTGCACTTGCGATAGTGCGTAATTCCCGATTGTCCAGCTCATTTAAAAGCTTCCTCCTTTTGTACTTCCTCCAACCAGATACCCATTTACATACTCCAGATATGTTCCATCAGAAAATACTGCTTTCCCAGTTTTTGCATAGTATCCTTTAGAATCTTTCTGGACTTCCAGCGATGAACCGCCGACCGTCATTTTCCCAGACGCAATCAAAGCTACACTGTCAAATTGTCCTCTGAGTTCGTTTCCGATCGAAAGATATTTTGTTCGTGTGCTTCCTTGCTCCGGATAGATCAACAACCCTGTTTGTCCACCGGTCGCTCCGGCACGAATCACAACTTCGTAATTCGATGTCTTAAATTTAAGATTTCCTTCCGACAATGTAGCTGTCTGGCTTCCATCTGAATTAGCACATACATATCTGCCTTTCGCATACACACCATCTTTATCGAGCCGCACAATCTCGTTCCCACTTGCATCCATGACTCTCGCTACACCATTGCCATTATCCGCGCCACCAAGTTCCAGCGTGCCACCTCTTATGCGGTCCGCCAGCATTGTTCCTGCAACGATAAAATCTGCAAAGAACCCAGCTCCTGTTCCGAATGTGCTCCACTTCCAATCATTTCCATCCGCAGTACGTTCGGATGCAATCTCGAATCCAAGTGTTCCAAGGCACATAGCTCCAAACGTGGGTGATTCCGGATCCAAATCTTCAAATAACACAGCTCTTACAGTCTGCTTTTTTGCAATCGTGGATTGTGCTTTCAGTTGCGCTTTTACACCGTTAATAATTCCGCGCACTTGCTGTCCGACAAGTGTACCATCATTTCTGATAGCTTGCTCTACTCTATGCATTACGGAAGATGCATTGTCTAAGAAATTGTATTGGAATTCTCCGAGTGTTACGGATGTGAGTTTTTCCCTCACAGCATCCCATTCCAGTTCAATCACTCTGGCATCAGACACGATTCCAAGTTTAGAGTGCTTGCAATGGACGGTATCTCCAAGAGATACAGATTCCAATTCTTTTACATCTTCATACAGCTCTGTGTTCTGTAGCAGCTCCATATTTGCCTTTATGGTAATCTTTGGTTTGTCGGCATCTGCTGCATACTGTTCTTCGCATCTTTTTCTCAATGCTTTTTCAAGTTGTTCCTGCGTATCACATATGATCACGCCATTTTCTTCATCATCTTCAGATGCATCTGCACGCATTTTCACGTCCTCGAATGACATTACTTTGTAATGCGCTGTTGGATATTTTTCTATAATCGGCGAGTCAACCCACGGCGTTTCTCCTGCAATCATATATCCGTTGTATGATTTCGGAATAATTCTCGTTGCAACTTCCGCCATGTCAATCGTTTCAGAAAACCCATCTTTTACAATGTTTTTTCCGTAAAGAACCTGCACTCCATGATCGCCACCGACGCGCTCATCTACTGTAATATTATAGTTATCATAGAGGATTTCTCCGCCCCAGCGATTTATAAAAGAATTCTCATCATTGCCGTTTATTGCTTCGATCAAATTTTTTGTCTGGTAATATGCCGTAGACAGCTTCTTAATGTCTGACTTTGCTGTGTACATCTTATTCGGTGCAGTCATTATATCAAGCGCATCCTGTCCATTTTTTTCAGTTGGTCTTACATCCAGCAAAAAGCAATCCTCTTTTGCATCCAAAAAGATAGGAGTAAGCTCTGCGCTCACTCCCGAATCCTGTTTTTCTTTGTTTTTTATACGAAACAGCTGTTCTCCGTTAAACGATGGCAGTTTAACAACCGCATTATCGTTAATATACTTCCATCTGCCCTCATCGTCGATCGGATGCTCTAATGAGGCTGTCCATTCGCCATTCAGTACCACATGAACAGAACATTCTTCCGGAAGAAGTGTCATATCTCCATTGTGATCATAATCTTTATTTTCGGCACTATAAATCTGAATCACTATAAACGCCTCCAATTCGGAATTACTTTCAGTTCAAATCCGTCCGTAATTTCGATTTTATTTCTCCCCTCAATCAAAATGAGGTTATCGTAATCACCAGTCACAGACGTATTACTAAGTGTTCCGTCTTCTCTGTATGCAAGCTTCCGTCCTGTGTCAATGGTTAGGTTTTGCCCTATATTTGCCACCATTTTTCCATCATTGACGACAAGAGTGCATTCGCCCTCGCCAGTAATCTTATAGATTGGATAGGCAATCTCGTAAGGATTGTCTACCACATCACTCGCAGGCATTTCTCCGAGTCCGCTTTCGAGATACCTAAGTCCATCTTTGGTTAGGAAAGTAGCTGTAAAATTACCAACTCTTTCCGTAGTACGCTTCCCATCGTCCACTTCAACTTTCAAAATCTTGTAGTAATGCTCCGGATCACAGCCAAGCCGGAGCAATCCACCTCTTTTTGACAGCCATTTTTTTGCAAGTCCGAAACGTTCATCCCATCGGTCAGAATCTCCAATAAAGTTAAAATCCACTTTGATTTCTGTGGATTCATAACCTCCCTCCAACAGAATCAGCGTTCCGTCCATGCCAGGAATATCCACTGTCTTTTCTTTTCGGACAGCTGCCGGAATGTCAGGAATATTTTTCGCATAGATTCCTAAGCTTGATGCAAGAATTCCATTATATTCTACGTCCATCATACTCCGACAGCTCCTTTCTTCCATTTAACGCTAGAGGACAGCTTTTTGATGATGGCATCTACTAGTACATCAGCAAGCTTTTTGTCTCCGAGTGAAATGTTATTCTCAATGACAAATGTCAATTCCGACAAAGCTTCAGCAATCAACTGAGCAAGTACAGTATTATTGGACTGCATCTCATCACGGATATAAGTCTTTAGCAAGTCGATCGGAAGAACTGCTTCTGCTCCAGCTTCGCCACCGCCCATCATTCTGTCTCCGTTCATTCCGAAAATAGTTGGGCTGTTCAAGATACCGCCGTTTGCGTACCAGTCAACCGAAAACTTTGGAACTTTTGGTGGAACAAGCGACCATGATCCGCTTGCCTTGAAGTGTGGGAGCTTGATTTTCGGAAGTTTCCATTCAAAGTTGAAAAATCCCTTGATTTTATTAATTACACCTTTAATAAAATCAGCAATGCCGCCAAATAGTGCATTAACTCCATTTCTAAACCGTTCACATTTATTATATAAAAGGATAATCAAACCAATTATCACGACAATTCCCATTGGTCCAAGCACGGTCCATAGATTTGAAATCAACGGAATCAATGTTTGTATTCCCATCGCAATATTCCCGATTCCCGAAAGAATTGGAGCTATTGCTGCCACTACCAATACACATCCGGCAATCAATCTCTGTCCCTCCGGGGAGAGCTGATTAAACTCTTCAATCAATCCGGCAATCAATTCCGTAATTTTGGTAATCAGCGGTGCGACTGTATCCGCAAGCTCAGCGGTTGCCTGTTGGAAATCTGCTGTTGCCTTATTTCCGTCTACCAAATTCTTATTGTTTTCCTGCCATTTTTTTCCTGCATCTACAAGACCCTGATTCGCCATTTCCTGCATGACCAGGTTTACTCTTTCACTTTCGCTTCCGCAAGCTGCAAGCTTTTCATTAAATGCGTCCTCCGAGGTTCCCGCCCAATTGAGCATATCCGCAAAAGTCCCTGTAACAGTACTTGTTTTCACAGTCTCATTGATTGATTCTGCAAGTCCATCAATAGGAATACTATCCCCATAAGTTGCCCATGCACCAATCGTCCCCTCAATTACCGTACTTAATTCTTCTTGTGATAAGCCCAGCGCCTGAAGATTGGCCGTAGTTGTTGCAGCTGTCTGATCATCTGCAAGCACACCATATAAGGTCCTGTAACTTTCCGCTGTTTGTTCTGCTGTGTACCCTGCATTTTGGCTCGATACCTCAAGGGATCCCATAATTTTACGATATTCTGCTGTTGCAGGTACTGTAGCTGCTGTTGCCGCTACTATGCCTGCTGCCACCGTTGATATTCCGCTAAACTTATCCCCTGTCTCTTTTGCTTTATTTCCAAAAGCCTGTACTTTTTCAGCATAACCTTCCGTTGCAGCTGCTCCGCTTTTCAGCTTTTTCTCAACATCTTCCAGTTTACTTTTGTAACCATTAAGTTTTGTAGTAGTTTCATTTATCTCATTCTTTTTGTCCTGAATTGCTTTTTCATCTTTATTTTCAGCAGATTCAAGAATATCCAATTGTTTTTTTAATGATTCAAGTATTCTTTCGTAATTCTCTGTTTGATTTAAAAGATACTTCTGTTCATCTTTATATTTTACAATCGACTTTGTATGATCGTCATATTTCGCTTTAAGAGCTTCGATTTCAATCTCATTTGCCTTAATTTTATCTGTAGACTCTACAATTTCATCAGATAATTTCCTAATTTGTTCCTTGCTTTCTGCTGCTCCGCTCTCAAGTTCTTCTGTTACTTCAGCAAGGCCTTTCTGATATTTTGTTAAACTAATCTGTGCGCTTGTAAGCTGGTTCTGCTTCTTTCGGATTGCATCCTCATTTCTGTTTTCTGCAGATTCCATTTCTTCAAGCTCACGCTTCAGAATTTCCACTTTATCAGAATAAACGTCCGTCTGTTTTGCCAAATATTCCTGACGGTCTTTTAACTTTTCAACTGCAGTAGTGCTATCATCCCATGCCGCTTTTGCAAGTTTAAATGAATTACTGTTTTCCTGAACGGCTGTATTTACCTGCTGCATCGTCTTTTGAAAGTCTGCTGCACCATCTGCCTTAAACACTAATCCAACTCTCTTCAGTTCATCTGCCATATAACATCCTCACCTCCCTCGCTTTCTTCTCACGGAATATCTCATATTGTTCGCAAAAAAAGACTGGACATGAGTGGAAGAACTCGTCCTCTGTCATTCCCATCTCTCTCGCATCAACCATATATTCAGCCCAATTTATCTCGAGCTGAATGCTTTCATCTGCGCTTTCGATTCCTCTTTTTTTTTAATTTTGTCAACTTCTTTCTGATAAGCCTCTACAACTTCAAGAAGTTCTGTCGGATCCGGCGGCACAAGCTGAAGTGCTTCATCAAATGTCACTTTTCTCCCATTGCTTCTTACCATTGCATAGATAAGCTTCGCTGCAAAATTCATCTTGTCTCTGTCTGTTGCTTTTCCGCTCTTTTCAAGTTTGTCTATTCTCCGTCCAAGCTTTGAACCACCTATCTGATCAAGATAAAAGATTGTTCCAAAATTCATTTTCGCTTCAATGGTTGTCCCGTCTGTAAGCTTTATAATTTTACCTTCATTCATGTGCCGCTTATTCCTTTCACGCTCCTACTGCTGTTGTAAGGTCTGCATCCGTCAGAATCGGTTTTGCGAAGAACTTCTCTTCTGTAAGTCCTGCCGGTGCCGTGGACTCTGTGACCTTGCTCACGATGTTTCCTTCTGCATCAAACGGATATGCCCTGATCTTAATCGTGTCTGTCTGCTCACTTGCTTTTTCCTCAGATGTTGCAATATCATCGGAGTTCTCAACAAGCTTGCATTTTGGAAACCACTCATAACGAGATTTTCCGCTTTTCAGCTTTACAACCTTTCCATAAGCAAATATTGGTCTTTCGCTCTTTCCTCCAGCGAGGATAAGTCCGCCTGTTCCTTTTGTCTCTCCGCGCATTTTGGAGATTGTATCGTCCGGAAATGCAATCACAGATACCTCAATGTCGATACTGGACATCGGTGAATCTGAATCATAGATTTTTCCGGATGCATACACATCACTTGTCTCAGAGTTCTCAGTTACCTTTACGCTCTTAACGACTTCTGTCTTCTCAACATCAGCCTCGTAAGTGCCATCATACTCTTTGCCCTCTGTTGCATCAGCAAAACACATATACTGTGCACCGACTGTCTGTTTCATAGCCGGTTTTTTTGTATTAATAGGCATTAGTCAACCTCCTAACCGAAGATGCTCTCTGTCATCTTCTTGTAGTATTTTTCCTTGTTTCTTTCAAAAAGTGGCTTCAAGTGTTCCCTTGCTACCATCTTCCTGGTTCCATGCTCAAGCATTGGACCGTAATACTTGCCCCATCCAACCTTAATTCCGCTGTCAGTTCTTTCCAGTGCGAATGTACTCACGATATGCGTGTACCCCGCTTTGGTGATCTGACTTCGTGGTTTTGGGAGTCTCAGAAGGTCATTCACAAACTCCTTTGCCCCCTCTTCCACTGCGTCAATTGCTTTGTCCGGGCTTACGTTCTCGGAATACTGTTTCAACAGTTCCTCGAAGTCTTCAAACCCTCCACTGTCAAAGGTTATCCCGCTGCTCATCCAATCACTCCATCAGTTGTAATTGAGAAGTAAGAATGCCATACACGGTCTTCTGTCACGTATTCGTGAGCAATGGTCGGATGGTAGCCAAGCTCATTCAGACGGTTTTTCAATGCAATCAGTTTCGGATCGCGTGGCTTTCTAGCATAAAAACTAATCTGCCATGTAATCTCATTCTCATAATCGTCACCGGATGCCATTGTGTCTTCCCACATAATCTCCCAGTAATCAATTCTCGGAAATATCTTTTCATTTTTGAGACTACTGACTCCCTCATTAACCGGACAGTCGATGTCATGTAAGAGCTTACTTAATTCTTTTTGTGTCATGCGATCACCTCACGATCATGCGCTGGTGTTTTTAAAGTCAGTTCAGACTCTCTAAATCCATCTTTCGTAGTGATGTGCGCCACATTGTAGATCTCGTGTTGTTCTCCGCCAATAATACAGACACATTTACTGTTAATCTGCTTATACTGTGGAATAGCGAGTTTTAGCGTCGCTTCGATACTGTCAGCGGATAGCTTTGCTCTGGTGGTGTCATATACCGCAAGCTCACGATACCAAAAGCGCATTCCGGTATCACGGAGCTTTTCTTCCGGATAATCTTCCGACTCATCATTTTCGATGCGATACAGTTCGAATACTCCGTCAGTGTATTCAGGCAGTGCCATTTATGTCCACCTCCGTCTCCATCTGCCAAGTCAGGATCACACTTGCATAATTCTCAAAAAACTCACTTACTCGATGGTGATAAGAATAATACATATAATTCTTCATTAGCATTCGATACGTCAAATCTTTGGTGATGCTGCAGCCAGGATTCAATCTCCCGACTGTATGTTCACCTTCTTTTGCAAGATTTCTCAGCTGTCTATCATCGCAGTATGGAGGAATCTGGAACTCTTCTCTCATCTCATCAACAAGAATGGATAGTTCATTTTCGTTCATACTCTGCCCTCACTCTTACTAAACGGATGCAGTAGATGTCTGATGTACGTTAATTACATACTCTTCAAGTTTTGTGACGTCGAAGATAACTGCAACATTATCATCAACAGCTCGTCCATTCGCAAAGCAGTTCGCAATGATCAGATCCGCATTTTCCATCGCTTTGGTCTGATCATATTCTGTTACTCTCACACCCGTCGCACCCATTGTGTAATGTCCATCAATGGTAAATGCTGCTTTACCCTGCGGGCAGTTAGCATCCGGGATCTTTTCAATATCAATGAATGTTTTATTGACATATCCACCAGTAAGTGCTTCTCCAAACATGCACGGATCTACATATTCCGCTTCATCCGCCGGGTTGCAAATCAGATACAGTTTGGTAACAACACGTTTTCCGTTATTTGTAAGAGTTTTTCTTACATTTGCAAGTCCCTTCGGGCTGAATTTGGTGATGTTATTTAAAACGGTCTTCGCTTTATTTGTTCCATCTTCATTTGTGGTTCCGATCTGACGGAAAATACCGATCGGCCCAGTCTTTCCATCTCCATCCAGATAACCTTTTACAAGACCATCCTGCATTGCTTCCGAAAGGATTGCCATAAAATACCGATCTACAAACTCCATGGAAAGTTCACGGATTGCTTTCGGGATCACCAGATATGCGGACAGCATATGGAGTTCGATATTTAGTGCTGAAATAGTTCCAGATAATTCGCCCTTGATTTCATCCGTAAGATTCCCCCACACCGCTGCACCTGAATGTGATGCTACTATCCATTTCTTTACATTTGCCGGTGCCATGTTTACCAGTTTTAAAATTGGAGATGCTTTTCTTACATCATCGAGTGTGCGATCGATAATTTCTGTCGGGATGATATCAATCTGATTTGCTGTTACAGACTGCTTAATATCCTTGAATCCCTCATAAAATTTCTTTTCTTCCTGTGAGAGATTGCGGAGTCCAAGCTGTTTCTTAAATTCAGCATCATGGCTCGCTCTTTCTGCTTCTGCCACCACCTGATTGATCAGATCTGCATGTGCTGCTTCCTCGATCATTTCGATCGACTGCATAATCGCATCCGCTTTCTGATCTGCCGGAGCGCTCTCTAACAGCTGCTTAACTTTTTCTTTTAATTCCTGTGATAAATTTTCAATCTTCATTTTATCTTTTCCTTTCTACTCAAAAAATGCACTCCATCCAGTGCTGTTTGCTGGTTCCTTTGGCTCTGCCGGAACTTCTTTTTTCTGTAAAAGATTCCCTACTCTTTCCGCAATGACCTCTGCGATTGTTTCATCATCCAACTGCATTGCAATTTCTACCGGCTTTACATTTTCCGGTTTTTTGAGAATGGCACTGCGAATATTTGCAAATGCTGATTGTTTAATTCCGCCATCATCGGACTTTTCGGTTTTTGTAGCAAATCCATATTCTACAGCTTCCTGAGCTGTGATCCACGTTTCATTGTCCATGAGATTTTTAATCTCATCTTCTGAAATCACTGCTCGACTTACATAAGCATTGACGGAAGCCTGTGTAATCTTATCAAGGTCTTCTGCTGCCTTTCTAAGCTCTGTAGCATTTCCATTCGCATATGTCCATGCATTGTGGATCATGAGCAGTGACGCTTCATTGATGATTCTTTCGTCACCTGCCATAAAAATGACTGATGCTGCGGAACAAGCGAATCCATCACAGATTGTAGTGACTTTCATATCACTATTCTTGAGCGTATTGTAAATCGCCAATCCCTCTGCGACTTCACCGCCATAGCTGTTGATATGCACATTGATTTCTTTTGCATCCAAAGACTGTAGTTCGTTCACAATTCCGCTTGCTGACACGTCACTTTCTAACCACGTCCATGATGTGATGTCACCGAAGATGTAGAGGTCCGCCACATCATTCTTAGATTCCAAGGAATAATACTTTTTTGCGTCCATGTTCTCTTTCCTTTCTTTCGGATTTACTGTTTAACGGACAGCTCCGAGATAATTGGATCACCTCCTACTGATCGCGTTTTCTATGCTGCATTACCATTTCCCTCCTCTCCATAGTTCTTTGTCAGAGCTCTTGCCTGGCTGAATTCTGTATTCAAAAGCGGATAACCAACCATTTCACGAATTTCATCGTAATCAAATCCAATTCCTCGCAGTTTATCCAGGTTGGTTGCACTGTCTACCACGTCCACATGTTTGAAACGTGCCAGCCATACCATAACTTTTTCATTCTTTGTGCAATAATCATTTTCACCAACTATGTAAGCAGTCAACGTATCATTGATCACTTCCGCTACCGGACTAACAGCATAGGTTATGAATTCATTTGTGGCGTCAGATTTTTCTGTAATATTTCCGTTAAATACTGCTTCCGGAATGTCAAAAGCGTTTGCCACTTCATTATTGATTTGCAATGCCATTTTTGCCAGTTCTTCCGCCTTAGTCGCCGTGTTAATCTGCAACTGGTCAATCGCTACATTGTCAGTTTCCGTAAGCACAGCAAGCTCATCCGATTCTAATAAGTTCTTAATTTTTTTTACATATTGATCCTTTGTCATCTCTTTGTCTGTGCCATCTGCCTGTTTTTCTCTGAATGATAGCGTTGCTGTCCCAAGTTTTAATTTGAATCTCGGCATACTGGACATACGCATCATCGCATTAACAGCATCAAGCGTCCGATCATACTGTCCAACTACGTTTTGCAGATACAGGCGAATTCTTGCATTATCATATTTTAGGTGTATCACCTCTGATGATCGCTTTTTTTTCCAAATCGGATAGTCGTATCCGGCGCATGTTAGTGTTATATTGCTATATGTTCGCTCAGTCAGCACATTATTGCTAACATTCCAAGCTGATGCCAGATAATATTTACCACCTAACGGAATAATCAGCACTTCCTGTACCGTAAGAAGTTGTCTTACAACTTCCGTCCAGAACACAGTTCCGCACTCATGGTCATTAGGCTGTATATTCAGCCGATACTCCTGTTTATTTTTCTCTTTACTTTCTGTCTGTATCAAGATATCGGATTTAGCAATTGCCTTCGCAATCATCATAACTGCTTTTTCAATGGCCAACTTTGATAAATTCAACTTTTCCATATCCACCGCAATAATCTCAGCTAGAGACTGCATCTCCTTATCCCGTTGCCACAAAAATTTAAACATATTCTTCTCCTGTTAAATATATACGATCTGGACTTCCAGCTCATCTTTGCAGAACATTGCTACATCAAAAGCCATAAATCCATCATTTTTCCTTAGCTTCGGTTCAATTTTACCAAAGCTCTTGTTTCCAAATTTATCTTCAGATACTCTTGTATTGTTTGTATACCATCGCATGATTGCAGATGGTCCAAAGTTAATCATGCCTTGTGAAAACATCGACTGGATGAATGGTGCGATAATTCCAGTCACTGATGTTATCTTTCGAATCAGACGGACTATTCCATGTGGGTTCTTCTTGTCTTCTATTGTCAGCCTGCGTTCTTCGAATGCCTGTTTGAACAATGTGTACCGGTAAGTATCCATTGCAATCTTCTTGACCTCGTAGTATTTCATCTGTTCCGTGCACCAGTCTGCGATCAGGTTCACATCAATCACCGGACCTGGAACAATCTCAAAGTCTTCAAATTCTGTCTGTCCTACATTTCTCAGTGGGAACTTTATGGAATCGATAAATGGAGAATCTGCACAGATCCATGTATGCTGTCTCCAAATCCACTCACCTTCATCAGTCTTAGTCAAAATACCGGCGGATGCAAAGTCTCGCACATCTGCATAGTCAATTCCAATGACTGCTGCCTGTCCTCGTGTATCCAATGTTATCCTTGGAATCTTGTGTTCCAACTCTTCCATTGTCCTACCTATATAGCAAGCTCGTAGGACATTCTGCCAGGTTGTGACCGTTTCCTCTTCTTTCCGCGCCGATCTGTCCATTCGCTTTGTTATGAACTCTGCACGCTTAGAAGGAATCTTCTTCATTTCTAAATAGTCATGCATAATCTGATTCGCAAGAATCGGCATATACTCCATAGATGGATTAGCCTTATGCCATGCCTCCGGATCATCCACTTCCTTCATATCATCGATCTCGCATATGAACGGGAAGTATCCCAGCGGATTTTCTCCTGTCTCCAGGATCTCAGCGCACATTGCTGATATCTCATCCAGCGGGCCGTCTCTCACATATCCGTCAGTCGTGATGATAAATTCTCGTGAATGCTTAACTTTACCGAAAGAGGATTCAAATACATTTATCTGATCATAATTCTCATATGCGTGAATCTCGTTTAGCACCAGGCATCCAGTTCTTTTACCATCCTTTGTCTTTGCATTGGATGTGTTGTATTTCATTTCTGATCCGGTCACAAGGTTTGTTATCAGCTCTTTTGTTACGGAAAATTTTCCTTTGAACTTCTGGTTATCATGCAGCATATCATAAGCCACTTTGAATGTATCCTTCACCTGGCTCTCTGAGTTCGCCACAATTTCAACGTGGTAATTTTTCACTCCGTAGAGTGGAGTCTGAAAGAAATTTACCAGCGGCACGATGAATCCATCTTTGCCATTTCCACGTCCTTCCTTGATGAAGAACTTTGAAAATACTGGAATGTCATCCACATACATAAATGCAAAGGCATAAATGAACTTTTGGAATGGAAATAGCTCATAGTAATTGGATTTACAATACTGTAAGCAATCCCTATATGTTTTCTCGTCAAAAAAAACATCGTCCCGCTTTAATATCGGTTTCACGATGTTTTCTATGAGCAATTTTCTTTTCTTGTTTATCCACTTCGGATGTTCTTCGGCATATTTGAGATAATAATCAATCTCTTTACAGATAACCATCTGTAGGATTCTCCGGCTCTGGTACCGGCTCTTTTAACTTCAGATCTGCCAGGATCTTCAACATAGTGACCGTAGTTTTCTGCAAATTGGCAACGCTTTCATTCGCTTTTTCCACCGTCATTCCATTCCCGTTCACGGTCTCGTATCTCAACCCTTTCCTCTTAATATCTGCTATTAGTTTCTTTTTCAATGACCAGTAGTATATATAATCATTCACTAGATCCATGTAGAATTCCGCACTCATTCCACGTAGTTCCAACTGTCTGATCAGCGACATTTTTACGTCTTTTTGTGTCAATTTGCTCACCTCTTTTCGCTCAAATCATGCCTTTTTCGTAACTTTTTTTGCTAAAAAACACGGGGTTTTATGCCCGTGTTAAAAAATTTCTTCTTAAAGTAAATTTTAAAATCTGATACCCTTACCCTTTTCACGCGAGATTTTCATTTTTCTCCAGAGTCATGGCTACATCCCCGTTCTTCACTCATGAAAAATCGCTGAGAATTTACCGGGGGGCTATTTAAAAATTGAGGACAGCTGCGGACTCGAACCGCACATGCGACAGCTTGCACCGTCCGCTTGTCTCCTCCTAAGCTATGTCTGCCCTCACTGTAGCTACCATCGTTCCATGCTCACAAGCTTCTTCTTTCTGGCAAACCTCTTCGGTGCTCTGCCATGTCTCAGGTTGTGACACTGCGTACATAGACTTACCAGGTTATCATCGGCAAGTCCAAGTTCCGGATGTTCCTTTAGTTCCTGGATATGATGTACCTCTTCAGCTCTCCATATCTTTCTGTCTCTTCCGATCAGCTGTGTGCCAGATGCAGCTGCGTCTTTTATTCTCTTGCGGCAATCCTGACACTCGTAATGATCTCGATCTAATATCTGCATTCTCTTATTTTTCCATGCAGATGAGTTGTAAAATGTTTTTGCTTCTTTGTCTGTCATATTTTTATTTTGGCGGTTTCTGCATCTGTAATAAGGAGTTCAAAAAAGTAATAATCGCAACAAACAAATGTACTGACGTATGAATAAATTCTTTCCAGAGTAAACCGCCAAACCTCTTTCCAGAATTTACGGCAAAGAAAAAGGCAACAATCTTTCGACTGCTGCCCCGTTTCAATTCTTTACCTGCATATACTATATCACAGGTTGAGTGTCGCATTCTATCGCATATTTAAAATTTTTCAATGCATCTGAATGCTTTTTATGCACATACTGCCAGCAATACCCGGTTCTTGCACAGATTTCTTTCCATCTCATAAGATCTATGTAATGATAAGTCAGGATATCTTTCTCTGTCTCATCTTCCATCTGCTCAATTCTTTCCCTGATCTCAGTCCGGATCCTAACTCTTTTCTTCCTCTGTTCCACCAGTTTCCGTTCCTGTTCGTCCACTTCTGCTACATAATCCGACAGATCAGAAAGGTTGCTGCTTTTTGGCAGCCCATCTGCTGCCAGTGCTCCCGGAAGCATCCTATCCAGCTTTAAGCGTTCCAACTCTTCCTCGATTCGCTTCTCCTGGCGTAATGCTTTGCCGTACTGTTTCAGGTATTCCTTTTTCTTCTCATTCTCTTCTTTCACTGTTTCCATCGGTATACCCCCCCGTCTTCCTGTCCCTTAATACTAAGATCTCGAATCCTAACAGGCTTGCTATATCCTTTAATGCTTTGTGCGCTTCCTTTACATGGTGTGGAATCCGGCTTGCATCCTGGATGGCTTTGCCTGCTGTCGGATCACAGTATCCTTCTTTGTTCTTGTACAATGGTTCTTCCTCCACTCCGTCAGATATTGCTCTTGTTCTTCGTCTTCTCGTTCCCGAGCTATCTCTTTGTATGTCTTTTCCATACCGTTACTCCGATATTGCTGGGATACAAAACGCCCATAAGCACCACGCTGATCCGGTCCATTTCATTGCTATCAATATGGTTATTGCCATTATCATCCAGATACAAATCTTTTTTACCGCATACATTGTATATTTATCTTCTTCCATTATCCTTTATACCTTTCCGGGAGCAGCATCCACGCCACAACCTTATACGGTTCTCCCTGTTCATCGAACCAGACACCTGTCTGGGAATAATACAGCGTTGTTGCCTTATCTGCTCCCTCGATCGTGACCAGAAACTCCGCTGCATATGCATGCCGGACATAAGCCTCAATAAATTCCCGTTGATCTGGGAGTCTTTCTGTTGTTGGAATCCATCCGTTACTCATTATTCTCTTCCTTTCTTCATGAAATCGCGGCAAATAATAGTGCTTCTTTGATCTTTCTGTTGTTCTGACTTGTCGTGGATATTTCCTACTACTTCAGCATCAACCATTTTTATCCAGTACCCCAGATCTTTTCTAAAATCTCTTTTCCCGTCCCAGTCTACATAAAATCCGACATGGCAAGTCGTTGTACTGTCAAAGCAACTCTGATATTCGCCAAATTTTACAGGAGCATAATAATCACCATAATGGTATTTAATAATGTCGTTCTCCCATATCTTCCTTCCCTTCTTATCTGTAAGTCCGGTGTATCGACAGATCGTATCCGAATCAACGAGATAGCCATTCTGTATGCACGTATCTGCATTTTTAATGTCATATATGAACCATGCACCATATCTTTGAATTACATAACCTTCAACCCACTCGCCATTGTCTCTTCTCTTCGCTCTAAAAAGAATCTCTCTATTCATATTCTTCCACTACCTCCAACTTCTTCAAGTCCTCAATAAGCCACGGTTTTCCATCTGACCATTTGACCATTGGAAAGTCGATGTTGAATTTTTTCAATGATTTAAACTCACCGAAACCAATCCCCCATCCATCTCCACGTTTTTCAGCACTATTTTGGAACGCCATCAGATTATCGCTTTTACTTCTCGCAATATATTTGAGTTCTTTACCAAGATACTCCAAAAAAGCTCTATCTCTCTTACTTATCACTGGCTTTTCGATGTACTCGGATTCAGCCCAATCTCTTATCTTCTCTTTACAATCACTACCACGAAACAAACATAGACAGCATTTAGTCCCATTGCACGAAACGATACGCCCGCTTTTCTTTATCACGGCAATACTATCTCCATTACAAGCAATATTCATAATCTCTTTTTCGTACTTTTCTTTATTCTTCATCTATTCCACCCTCTCTACCAGCAACCCATGTCGTGTCTATCACCAATTGCACTTGGATTTACCATGTATGATCGTTTCAGTTCTGATTCATCCAATTGACGTTTCAGCTTGCTTATTTTTTTCTTTAGTTCTCGGTTTTCTTTTAATACTGCCATAAGTTTGCAGCTATCTTTCTGATCACATTTCGTATCTTCTGAATAGTTTTCACACATCAGGCATGCTTCTTTTTCAGTCATTATTTACCCCTTCCTGCGCCACGATTCCACGCCTTCCATTCCTTCTTTACTTGTCAACTGCTGCCACTCCCAGTTTATATAGCTCCTCACTATCCCTTTCTGATTCCTGACCTGCACATGGTGCGGATAGATTCCAAGGATTGTGACCTTTTCCGTGGCAAGTCTGGTCTTTCCTCCCTTCTGGGAGATCCTGCGCCTTAACTGTACTTTGTCTCCAACTTTCATTTTTTTTGTTCCTTTTTGTCTTACCTTGCGCATTTTCTTGCTTACCGGGTATATGAACGCCCGCATATTGCCGTGTTTAGTCGTCTTCCTCTTCATCTTTCTTTTCCTCCCGATTCTCTAAAATGATTCCGTTTGCATTTATATCTCCGTCCGCTTTTACCATAATGTACCTTTCTCCGTTAATCATCTCTAAGGTAACAAGGTCCGTTCTGTCTGCGCTTACTGTTACATGTGCATCCGGAAGACCAATCTCAAATGTCTTCGTGCTCACTGTGTTGTCCGCATCGATTTCGGCCGCGTCACAGTCTTTTGTTTTTTCTGCTGCCAGTTCCGGATCTATCCCGATGCTTTTTAATACGTTTTCCAGCTCCGCGCCTTTTAATATCCGGTTGTTGGATTCTGCTTTTATTTCACGGATTCTTCCAAGGTAATGATAAATATCTTTCGCCTGTTCCAGACTTACTTTTCCGTCTGCTGCATTTAACCCTTCCCTAAAAGCTTCTTTCTGCTCTTTTGGTGTGGATGGCATCCCGCATCGGAGTGTCTGCGTGATCAGGCCTGCGTCCGGTTTATCCGGAACTTTGCTGTAGTACCAGATATGTTCCGGATCTCCGTGGCGGTCTGTAAATGCCGGATTAAAAATCCTTGTGTCGGCATACTTACCACCCAGTCTCTTGTACGTTCCTGAATATCTGCCAGTTCTGGTTTATAAGATAATCCTGCTGCCGATAAACTTACCGGGCAGATACATCCGATCATGTACTCATAAACCTCTTCACTTTCATCCAGATCCGCTCCATCCGTGGCAATTCCCGGAATGTCGTAGATTCCACTGGCAATTAGAATCAAAGAATACTCTTTATTCAATATGCCAATAGACTCTGCAATCTCTTCCAGGAAGATCTGGCGTACATCATTGTCTTCTAACCCTGTTTTTACAATCGTGGCCAGATGCTGCTTTCTTGTTTTCTCCTTAAAATCCAGCTGAAACATATTTCTTCCAGGCTTTCCGGATAAAACCTTTTTGAAGATATCCAAGTATTTGAATGCTTCCGTCTCTTCGAGGTTTAAAAAGTTTTTGACAAATTCCAACCTGCAGTTCCGGTCATTATCTACGATATACCCTGTTATCTTAGTGATGTTGCATAATTCTATCCTCATGTTTCTTTTAAGCTCAAACAGCTCTTTCTTCATGTCGCTCCTTTCTGGCTGCCGCACCGGGCAGCCATGCACTCTGCGAAATTGTGATATATTAACTTCCTGTGGTGCCTATAAATAATTCTTTCCGGCGTTTTTCATCCATTCTTCCCTTGTATGGGTTCTTTCGTAAACCTCCTGGGCTTTCGCCATCAGGATCCGTGCGTTCTTTGCATTGTTGTGAACTGCTGCCGGTCCGTTCCGGTGATGTTCCAGGCAGAGATTTACTTTTAGCCCTTCCGCCTCTGCAAATGCATGGGTATTACCAAACAAAACATGATGCTCTTCCAGATATGGCTTATATGTAAAATCTCCATCCAGTAACATACACAGATAACACCGACGATCGCCTTTTGGCTGCATAATGCTTTTTTTGTGCTTCTTACGTTTCTTCTTGGTTGGTTTCGGAAACATCATATTCATTAGATAACACCTCCCCGTTTTGATCTACTTTTTCGTTTAAATACAGATACCATTCCTGTGAACTGCGTACTTTTTGGGTTGTCTCTGCAAGGTACAGAGCCGCATGATACAAGGGAATTGTCTGGAGATATTCCCGGCGGGTTAATTTGATTTTGGGAAATGTGGCCAGATATTCTTCTACGGTTATATTTTTCGGGCAGGCATCCGGTTTCCAGTCTTCTACACTTAACTGCTCCATCTTAGGACTCCTTTTTGTATAGCTCATGGTTGCCGTAAACCAGATCCGCCTCTTCTCTTTCGTAACTCCATCCGTAGCGCATCAGAATTTTGAAACATTTCTGACATTCACGCCCTCGTTTCGCATCAAATCCACCGTCATAGTTTACTAAACTTCCTGTGCTATCCATCGTACCGTTGAGTACAGTCAAAAGCAGTATCTGGATGTCTTCCTGCCGTATTCTTTCTCTGATCTCGTTTCGTTCTTCTTCCGGCATACCGTACCACTCTTTCCCTGTGTAAACCTCACTAAATCTCCTTTCATTTATCCATCCTCCGACTTCTGTCAGAGTTCTGATCATCTTTTCAATCACTTTCTGACGTTCTTCGCCTTTCAGCAATTCAATTTTCCCGATTATGATCATCCTGATAAACGACTGTCTTCTGGCATCCATTTTTTTCTGCAGAGCTTCCAGTTCCTTATTCTTTTTCTGCTGTCTGTCCCATTCTGTTTCTTCTTTTGGTTTTCTTGGTAGTTTTTCCACTACGCAAATTCCATCCCAACTTTCCAGCCAAAAAAGATTTGTCCCATGGATATTAAGTTCTTCTGGTGGCTCTTTATCCAGTGGAATGCTCTTTTTATCTTTCACCTCTTCGGTATAACGTTTTCTCTCTATCTCCTTTGTAGCTTTCTTGATTCCTGCTGCCTCCAAGAGCTCGACAATAATCTTTTTGTTCTTCTCCCTCTCCCTGTTTTTAATCTCTGCTTCTACTTTCCACTGGATCTGCCTGGAGTCCGCTGCATTTTTTAAGATTTGGTTTCTGGTTTCAACATCCTCGATTCTCGACAGTTGGGCAAGGTCTTTTAGATTTAGCTGATATACCCCGTTCTCATCCGTCTTTTCCTTCACCAGATCTCGGTCAAGCTTCGCGATCTCCAACCTCCGGTGGACGGTTGTCCTGGAAAATCCGGTCTTCTCTGCAATCTGTTCTTCCGTATCTCCAAGGTCAAGCATCATCTGGAATCCTTCTGCCTGTTCCAATGGTGTCAGGTCGATGCGCTGCATATTCTCTTCCAGCATGGTTCCGACCTGGTCTTTATAGCTCATGTCCTCTACAATCCGGCATGGATACATAGTTACGCCTGCCATTTTTCCGGCGGCAAACCGTCGGTGCCCGATGATCAGGGTATATCCTTCGTCATGGTGTGTTTTATCTTCATCCCAGTGTCCCGGAATGACCGTAAGATTCTGCATAATTCCTTTCTTCTTGATCGACTCACTCAACTCCGTCAGATCACCCAGGTCTTTTCGTGGGTTATCCGGATGCTGGTGAATCAGCTTGGCGTTGATATTCGTGATTCCACTGGTTGTCATTTCAAATTCCTCTCTTTCTCGGTGTTTTCAAGGTTTTCTCCTGTTTTTTATCTCATTTTGGACTGTAGTCTATCGGAATACCGTGTAGACTCAGAAAATTCAAGGGTTACACGGTGTTTTTCCATCTGCTCTGACAGCTCCTGCCAGAGTTCCTTGTTCTTGATCTCTTTTCCATGTGGTCTGCGCCACTCTTCCCGTTTCCATTTGTCCATATTTCCTTCGTTTATGGTAGTGACCAGGAACTGATCCGGCGTGTAGACAGTCACTTCACACGGTCGGAGCATTCTCAGACCGACAAGGATAGCGATCATGCTCATTCTGTGGTAGGTCGTGTTCTGTTCGGTCTCGATCTGTGCTTTCACTGCCGGTCCTTTCTTAGTCTCGCACTCCACCAGAGCGATACACTTTCCGTTTTTTGCTGTTGGTCCCCGGAAGTTTACCTCTGTGTATAGTTCTATCTTCATCTTCTCTCCTTATCCGGATCATTTCGTAGTGTCTGTACGGGAATCCGGTTGCTTTGTTGATCCCTTCGTAAAAAGAATCCTTGACTATGTAATATCCCTTTGGTGGTTTCGGTTCTTTCGGCCACCGGTATAAAATCTTTGTTTTGGGTTCTGGAAGCGGCATGTTTCGAGACGTAGAAAAATTGGCTTCTGCAATCTCATGATCCAGCACGCCCTCATCCACATATTTTTTCTGAGTTTTCTCATTTTTGGTGACATACTGCGCCAGCTTCCGGAACTCGCCTTTTTCGTAGAGTAGCTGCTTATTACGAACCTTTCCGTGTTTCCAGGCTGCAGCTATGATCAGATCTGTATCCGGGATTCGATTCAGAACCACATGGATGTGCCAGTTACCGGACGGGGTACATTCAATATTGCGGATCCAGCGGAGCTCCTGTCCTCTTTTCTTGTATTCCTTCTTGCAGAACAGGTAAAACTCTTTGAAATCCTGCTTTGCCTGCTTCATGTCCGCCGGACGTTCTTCTTTCGGATATGTGAGAGTGAAGAAGTAATCATTCGCCTTGAAGTACATCCGGAGTCTATGGCGTGCTTTCCTCTCTCTGGTCCACTGGTTGACCTGCTCCACTTCCTCCGGTGTGGCTTTCTTCTTTTTGGCTCTCTTCTCTCCCGGTGCTCCATACCTTCCGTCCAGATATTCCTGTCTCTCTATTACATTTCCCAAATCGTATGTCACTCGTCTGATTCTCATAGCGCTTCCTCATAACTTTAATAGTCTTATCAAGTTATTAAAAAGGGCGGTCGCCCTGTAAATACTTGACTTTCCAGCCGCTAAAAGGTACACTATAAGTGCTTAGATTATTCGTGTACCTTTATGGTTGCGGCGCTTGCGATATTTCTTTTCGCAAGCGTTTTTTATTCTTCTTTTAAGTACGAAAAATTCATTTTCAGGAATACCATCAGAGCTTCCGCATCATCCGGTGCTTCAATATCTTCTCCGGCTGCAATTGCAAATACAATATCTCCTAAGATTGGCCATCCGTGCCTGTCTGCATCATAAAAATAGCTTCCAAGGCGGTTGACTTCTTTCTGCTTCATTATTCCGTCCTCATCCACCAGCATGATCATTGGCATTTTAAACGTCTCATACAAGGTTTTTGTGCTTACAGTTTCAAAATGCCCGCCTACTGCTTTCTGCAGATCACGGAAATCATCAAAATCTACATTTATTATCGAAATAATGTTATCCGGTGTTACTTTTACTGTTTTCACTGCTTGTCCTCCAATACTACTGTTTTTCTGCCAGCTTCTTTCAGGCTGTCTACATATTGTTCCAAATATGGGATTGCATTTTGTTTGAAATACTCGGAATCACGGTTGACTCTTTCTATTGATTTCAAAGTCTCAATCCACTCATCCAGCTTCTCCACCCGAATCCGCTTCTTACGCTGCTTCTCCTCTGGCATGCTCCTTCGCCTCCCTTATTTTCCTTTTCCGATATTGGTGCTCTTGATACCAAAAACATTCCAGTGCAAACGCTCCGGCGGCAAACGTGACTATTCCAAGTGCTTCATATAAATAAAACAGTTCTTGACTCTTTTCCGAACCGCCACCAACCATAAGCACAAATCCCAAAATAATAGTCGCTTTACTTAATGCCTTTGCAATTTTATAAAACATCTCTTATCCCTCCTTTGCTTGTCCAACCGGTACCGCTTACGCGGTTTTCTCCTTTTTTCTCTCTGCAGCTTCGATCAGAACTCTGAAAAATCCATCTGCACATTGCTGCATTTCCTCTTTCGTCTTTTTAAAGCAATCATCATGCACCCGTATGGTTGCGTTTCCGATCTGCATGGTTTCAACAATCATCTATCATCACCTCTTTTTATGCTATGCTGTCCAGATTGTCCTTCTTGCTTTGTCCTCGCCTACTCTTTTAAAAACTTATTGATAAAATATTGCTGACCTTTGCCTGTAACCTTTGTAGTTTTATTGATTCTCACGGATCCATCCGGATTATTTACCGTAGACTCTTTTACCTGGAACAGCTGCAGCTCCATTGACTTCTGCGTTGGCATATTGTAGTCTGTTCCTTTCCTCCGGATCAGATAACCATTCACACGCAGCCACTCAAAGAGTCTCTTCGGACCGGTATCCACGCCATTCTGCTTCAGGAGCTTTGCGAGATCCGCAATCAGGATTGTGCTCTGGCTTGTTGCTACCGCATCCGCAAATACTTCTTTCGGTTTCATCCGGACATTGTCTTCCAAAAGGAGTGCATTGTTGTGCTTCAGCTCTTCGATGGTCTTATCTGCCATCTTTAACGCCCTAGCGAAAATCTGTTCCGGTGTGTTCCAGGCTTTCTCCAGATCTATAAAGTATTGGCGAATCTGTTTGCCTTCCGGTGATCGCTGGATCATACAAATCTCTTTTGCCATATCCACAGATATCTGATAGTCAACCATGTTCTGTCCACCGTGGTTCTCGCTTCCCAAATTTGGGTAGCAAGTTTTGTAGTCTGTATTTTCAGAAAATCCATATTCTGTCATTCTCTGAAACCATGTTGTGAACTTGGTCCCGATATTCAGCTGATCATGCAACTCTCTTGCTGAAACAGTCGGATTTTCTGCTTCATAACTAATTTTCAACAATTCCTGCATTTCATCACCTCTTTCTTTCCTGTTGCCCTTTTCATCAGATTCTCCTATACTTTAACTACCGGCACTGCCATGCTGAGTATCAAAGAAAGGAGCTCCGTTATGCTTACAAAAGATTCAAAAACCGTTCTTTATCATCTATACAAAGAATATTGTCTACGCCGTTCTAACGGTCTTTCCCGCAGCGCTTCGAAAGAATTTGATTCATCCGAATCTGTTCAGAAATTGCTTTTCCCTGATTGGTCTGTTTCCGATGTTGACGATTGTATGTGCGAATTAGGTCGTAATGGATATCTTGACAATCATCATGCCAGTGATTTTATTTACGATTCTTCCCTTACCGATAAAGCCATTGTCACCATGGAAAACCAGAAAAAGGAAACTCTTCTTAATGTCGTAAATTTCTGGCTCAATTTATTCCATAACTTCCCACGACTCAGAAATCAACTCTCTGGCTGTTGGCTGCCATCCTTTAACAGGATGGCTCCCATCCAGTCCCATTATCGTCCCGACATCTCCCTTTATAGGTTTTACTTTTACCTTATAAGGTTTCTCTCTTATACACTTGTTTTCTTCCAGTGCTTTCTTTGTTGCTTCGCAAATGTTCATTTTTTATTCCTTTCCTTCCCACAATCTCGGCCGACCATTTTCATCTACAAGTTCTGTGAACGCTCCACTGCCATACGAATAATCAGATACTGCATACATAACTTTCGTTTTTTTTGTCATACACAATCACCCAATCATTATTTTTTTCTACTTCAACAAACATTGATTTTATATCTTTCGATTCTGTATCATACTCCGTCTCTGTCGTAGCGAATCCTTTGCATCCACTTAAAACCGACATAGTCAAAACCGTTACTGTCATGATTTCTAAAATTCTTTTCTTCATTTCCTTCCTCACTTTTTCTCTGTTGCTCTTTCCACCCGATTCTCCTATACTTTAACTACAGGCATTACCGTGCCAAGTAATAAAGAAGGGAGAATACGTTACACATGGGAAACTTTCTTACAGCTCAAATCTGTGAAAACGGGCATATAATAACTAGCGATATTGAAAAATTCTCTTATTCCTTTTGCCCCCAATGCGGTTCAAAAGCTTTTGACAAATGTCCTTCTTGCGGAAAACCTATTCATGGTAGTTATTACGAGTATGATATTCTGTTCGTACCCGAACCGTTGGATCAAAAACCTTTCTATTGCTATCATTGCGGAAAACCGTATCCATGGACACAAAAAATCTTGGATAGTGCTATCGAACTTCTATCACTTGATGAAGATCTCGATTCAGATACGAAATCGATAATTAAAAATGCCATTCCTAATTTGCTTGTTGAAACACCCGAAACTCCTATTGCAACCGCAAAGTACCGATCTGCTATAGGAAAAGCTGGACAAATCCTTAAAGATTCTTTGTATCAGCTCCTCGTTGATTGCATTACTGAATCTGCAAAGAAAGTAATTTATCCTTAATTTTTTTGTTTAGCGAGTTTAACCAACATCCTATACCCTGGACAACTATCTTCACCGCATGTATAGTTGTCCTTTTTTAATACCCAACAGTTGCACACAGGTCTTAATTTTGCTCCACATTTTACACAGAAATTTGCATTTCCGTTAATTTGCTTACTTCCACATCTTGGACATTCCATCCCATCACCTCACTCTCTGTTCCTGTTCTTCTGCTTCTTTCTGCCGCATCAGAAGTGTGTTGGCATCTCGCGTAAGCAGAATAATATCAGGCAGATCAATCTGCTCCAGAATCGTTACCATGTTTTTAATCTCCTGTTCTTTCTTCGCTTCTAAATTCATCATATTTTTCATCACCACGCTTTCATATCTTTGCAATATCATATTATATCAACGCTATTATTTTGTCAATAGTTTTTCACCTGTTTTTATTGCATTGCGATATTTTGTGTGCTATAATCGTTTTTAGAAAGAAGGTGAGTGATAAATGAACGAAAGAATTCGTTTACTCCGGAAGGAGTTAGGACTTAATCAATCTGATTTTGGAAATAAGATAGGTGTAAAACAAGGTACTGTTGCCGGTTACGAATCTGGCGCAAGAACACCTCTCGATGCTGTTGTTTCTTCTATTTGCAGGGAATTTGATGTAAATGAAGAATGGCTCCGAACCGGAGAAGGTGAAATGTTTGAGCAAATGACCGAACAGCAGAAACTACTGAAATATACTGGTATGCTGTTAAAAGATAAAGACTCTGCGATAGTTAATGCCATCCAATCTTTTATCGTTACATACGAGCAGCTGGACGATACAAGCAAAGCAACATTAGAAAAGATTGCACAGCAATTTATAGACAACTTAAAAAAGAGCCAGTAGCCTGACTCTTTAGAACTTACTTTCCGAGATAGCTCCGGATAAACACCAGAATATCCCGTACTTTTTCCGGAGATTCTTTATTAAGTAATTCAACAATAAAAGTTATGTCTTTTTGCTTGTTATGTTCATCTTGACTCATATGTAACCCCTCCAGTCTCGGCGTTTCCGAACGTATGTTTGTTTTTATATTACATCTTGTAGCAAATATTTTCAAGAGTTTGGCAAACATTTGTTCTGTTTATTATACTTTCTACTATAATAACAATCCAAAACTGGAGAAGTAACGCGATTTTTAAATTTGTCCGAGAACTCGGACACTTATTTGTACGGAGAGTCATATAAATCAGATATTTTGACTTTCAGTCCTGCTGCCAGCTGTTCCAATGTGTCCAGCCGTGGTGATTTTCCATTCATAATATCATTTATAGTGGATTTTGGGACTTTGGTCATCTGTTCTACTTGACGTACCGTTAGATTTCTTTTGTGCATGATTTTAGATAATAGGATTTCCATGCAGTTATTATCTGCTAAATTTTAAAAAACTATGTACGATGAATATAACCGCATATGCGATTATATAAAATACTTTACAAGGGGGGTAATTTTTATGAGAAAAGAAAGTAAAGTGCTAAGGAGGCGTGGCTTATGGGATTAAGATTTAGAAAGAGTATTAAAGTAGCTCCCGGAGTAAAAGTCAACCTCAACAAAAAGAGTACCAGCGTTACTTTCGGTGGCAAAGGAGTTCACAAAACAATAAGTTCAACCGGTAAGAAGACCTCTTCCGTTGGAATTCCGGGAACTGGAATGTATTACACATCTTCGTCTGGTAGCGGATCTAATAAACATTCCAGTGCAAAGCAACTGCATGAATCCAATAATAATATCGGTGAAAATATTCCGCAGCAAGCTTCTACGCCAAACGCTTCATTAGAGAAGTTTTCAACAGATTCATTACAGCACTATAAGACAATTTTTTTAGTTCTTTCTATTATTGCTTATCTTCTTACTGTAATGTGTTTCTTTAATAGTAGCTTTTTATTTGGATTTTTCCTTTTATTAGTTGGTCTCTTTTTTACCAGAACATACAAAACATATTCCGGTGAAATTTCAAACCGTTTGAATCTTTTTAGCTCTAACGGCGGATCCGGGAATGTTTCCTCTGGTAATTCTTCTGGATCAAAATATAAATCGCCCAAAAAGAAAGGCTGCGGTTGTTTAACTGGAATTATTATATTTATCCTTATCATCGGGCTTGCCGGATCATGCTCTGATTCTAATAAAGAAGACAGTTCCAAGAAAAATACTGCTTCCAAAAAGGTTACTGCGGTTGAATCAATTACTCTTTCTGCTGATACATCCACTGTTTATGATATCAATACAGAAATCCCTATTGATATGGCAGTTAATCCAGCAGACGGAAACATCGATAAATTAAGCTGCGAAAGTTCTGGCGGTGTATTTAAAAACCAAGATGGAAAACTTACTTTCTCTGCCGATTCAGCCGGCACTTATGATCTTTCCGTTTCCTGCGGTAATATTAAAAGCAATTCTTTGACCATCAGCATTGAAGACAAAGCCGCTATTGCTGCCGCCGAAGCTCAAAAGCAGGCTGAAGAAGCTGCCGCGCAGCAATCAGAACAAGAACAAATTGTAAATGACCAACCAGTAGCACAGCAACCGCAAACTTCTTCTTATGTCGTTAATACAAGTACCGGTAAATTTCATATTCCTTCTTGCAGAGATGTCAACAAAATCAAGCAAGAGAATTACTGGGCTTACGAAGGAACACGAGATGATCTGATAGCTCAAGGATATTCACCTTGCGGACATTGTAATCCGTAAAAATTAAAACCGCTCCTGCGCCAACAGGAACGGTCGAGCGATGAAACATACGCCAATATGTTTCTCATTAAGTTCTCCGAAGAGATACCCAAATGCAATAATATTGTATCATCTCCGGAGCAGCCACGCAAGAGAACAAAAGTTCTCAGGCTGTTATTTTTGTACCCTTTTTTTCATAAAATACAAAGGAGCTGATACATTATGTATGTAATTTATTTAAGAAAATCCAGAAAAGATTCCGACCTCGAAGCACTCGGAATTGATGTTTTGAAACGTCATGAGGAAACCCTTCTTGAGCTTGCACGTGCCAAAAGCCTTCCGATCGGAGCTATTTACAGAGAAGTCGTATCCGGAGACAGCATCGATGCCAGACCGGAAATGGTCCGCCTTTTATCCGAAGTTGAATCCGGTATCTGGGAAGGTGTCCTTGTTATGGAAGTGGAACGTCTTGCCAGAGGTGACACTATTGATCAAGGACGTGTTCAGAGAGCTTTCTTCTACTCCAACACTCTGATCGTTACTCCAGGAAAGACTTATAATCCAGCTATTGAGAACGACAATGAATACTTCGAGTTCTCTCTTTTTATGTCCCGGCGTGAATATGCCACTATTAAACGTAGGATGCAGGCTGGGCGTATTCGATCTGTAAAAGACGGATATTATGTCGGCAACATCGCTCCATACGGTTGGCGGCGTGTAAAAGCGGATGATTGCAAGCATTTTACGCTCGTACCAGACGAAAAAGAAAATCCGGTTTTGAAACTGATGTATGATTTTATGGGGAATAAAAAATACGGATTCCAGAAGACCTGTTCTGCATTAACCGGCATGGGAATCGTTTCTCGTAGTGGAAAGCCTTTTAATCCGGCTACTGTAAAAACAATCATTTCAAACCCTGTAAATATAGGAATGTTACGTTGGAATTATCGAAAATCACAAAAAGCAATTGTAAATGGAAAAATCACAACCAGCCGTCCGAAGGCAGATGATTATATTTTAGTAAAAGGAAAACATCCTGGATGTATCTCGGAAGATCTCTATTACCGGGCGAACTCTGTAAGCTCTTCCATGACCGCTCCGGTAAAACGTAGCTGTAGAATTCAGAATCCGTTCGCCGGAATTGTCCGGTGTTCTTGTTGCGGGCGTGTCATGGTGAGAAAAAAAATGTCCGCCAAACAGCCTCGTGATTATCTTATTTGCCAATATGCCGGATGCACCACTGTAGCTATTGAACTTGAAGAACTCGAAAACGCTGTCCTGGAATGGATCCGCAACTACATAGCTGACTACAAGGTAAATAATTTTGAAAGTGCAGATGATTCCGAGCAAGAATCTCTCCGGTCCATTCTTGTGAATTTGGAAAAAGAAAAGGAGACAACTCTGAAGCAACGGGGATCCTTATTCGATTTATTAGAGCAGGGGATTTATACAAAAGAGATTTTCTTTGAGCGTTCTACTGCTCTGGAAGATAAAATAAAAGATTTTGATAAGAAAATTGAATCTGTGAATGCTGATATCGTGCGCCTCGATTTGTCGAAAAAGAACCGCTCCACATTTGTCCCTAAATGTCAGGAGCTTCTAAATGCATGGGATACTTTTGATGCTGCAGATAAAAATACAGCTTTGAAGAATGTGATTGAAAGAATAGATTTTACAAAAACAGAGAAAAACGCCCGTGGCCAACGGCATTCTTCTTTTTCCATAGACGTTTTTCCGCGTATTTCTCGCTGATCTTTTTTACTTCCATCTTGTATGTGCTGATTCCTCTGTCGCAATGTCCGTCAGTGTTCCGATCACTTCTTTATACGGCATCGTATATCGCTGTGAGAAATATCGCATGGATGCACCTAATTCCCCATCAGGGCCACCAAACTGCGTAATAATAATCTGTGCAATTTTCGGATTGGTCTGTGTGATCTTCACCGGATATTGCAGTCTTTTTTCATAATTCCACATACTAGCATCCTCCTTCCTGCCACGGCCATGGCTCGTTGATCCAGTTCCATCTGTCTGAGCAGGAAGGAACAGCGGTATCTACTGTGAGTGGTCCATAATATTTTGCATATTCTTTCAACAACTGGTTCCTTTTTTTATTATGTTCATAAAAATAGTCCAGTGCTTCCTGATCACGAGGATGAGTATCCAGATAAAGCTTCACATCATCTACCGCAAAGCTCGCATGACCGATCTGCATCAGGAGATCTTTTCTGCAAGGTTTGGAATTCTGCATTTCATTCATGCGTTACATCCTCCTTTCCCCTTAAACGGAAGATCAAGCTCTTCGAATATAGTTCCTCTGTGGAATCCTTTTCCGGCTTCGTAAATGTGTCTCCAGCTCTGCCATGGCACATAAGCCATTGCGATCGGCATTCCATCCAACGCATCGTCCCGGTCGCTACATCCAGATCGTTCTCGATAAACAGGTACTGCCATCGATGGATTTCTTCCATCATTGTTCGCCATACATGAATTACTATTACAGCTATTGTTATTATTGCCACATCCACAATTTGCACGTCTCATATATGGATTATTGTTTCTGCAATTTTGCATCGTTTTGGCTCCCCTTTCTTATATCTGCAATATTATTGTATGGTAATTTTTTAAAAATGGTTCTGACTTTTGCATCCGGTATAATCTGATGCCCGTTTCCATTTCAAACAGGTCGTAACATCAATAATGCCGCCAGACCATTTCTGATCTGACGGCATCTTTCTTTAATATTTTATGATGTAACCGGATTGCTCCATTGCCATGCAATTCCCGCAGTCCTCGAACACCTCATACGCCCATAAAACGGCGTGTTCACATCATTTTATGAATTTTTACCAAGTGTAACCTTGATCTCTTTCTCTGTATATTCACCATTCTTATCCGGGATCTGTACGGTAAGCGTTACCTCTTCTCCTGCTTTATAATACTGAAGCTGTTCCTGAAGAGAGCTCATACCACTGATGGAACTTCCCTCAAAACCGGTAATGATCGATCCTTTTGTAAGACCGGCTTTCTCAGCTCCGCCACCACTCATGACTTCTTTGACATAAACACCGGTCGGCATATTGTACATCTGTGCACCTTCTTCAGATACATCGTAACCTTTGATTCCAAGATATCCTCTTTCCTCATCAGAAACCTTGCTTCTTGTCTCTTTATTCATCAGATTCTGGATAACATCACTTGCATCTGAAATCGGGATTGCAAATCCCATACCTTCTACAGCTGAACTGTTGATCTTCGCAGAGTTGATACCGATTACCTCACCATTGGCATTCAGAAGAGCTCCTCCACTGTTACCAGGGTTGATCGCTGCATCTGTCTGGATGTATTCTCCGTCAAATCCATCAATTGTACGTCCGGTTGCACTGACAATACCAGTTGTGACAGACTGTCCATAACCAAGTGCATTACCGATTGCAATTGCAGGTTCTCCAACCTTCAGAGAATCTGAATCTCCAAGTGTTGCAACCTTAATCGCATTCATTGTATCGTCTGAAATCTTATCAAGCGGAACGGCTACGACTGCAAGATCCCTTGCGGAGTCTGTTCCTTTAATCTGGGCTTCCACACTGTTGCCATCGTTGAAAGTAACGGTAAGCGTATCGCTTCCTTCTACAACATGGTTATTGGTAACAACCAGGAGTTCTGAATCATTCTGACTGATGATGATACCGGATCCGGCACTTTCACTCTCCTGCTGGCTGGTTCCTCCGAAGAAATTCTGTACTTCCTGTACGCTCATATTTGTGATAGAAACGATTGACGGAAGTGTATTTTCCACAATGTCTGATACATCAGAAGTTACTGTGCTGGTAGAAGTTGTAAGCTTTGCATTCGATACAGTCTTTGTTGTGCTTACGGTACTCTTTGTATTCTTTCCAAGCAGCTTACCAGTCAGATAACTGGTTCCCTGCATCGTCACACCGCCAACTGCTCCAAATAATACTGCGGCTCCTACAACAAGTGCGACTTTTTTTGTATACCCTTTTTTCGGTTTTGGAGCTTTCTGTGGTCCTGCTCCGAACCCCTGCTGCTGATTGTCTGCTCCTCTATTTTCATCTGAATCTGGTCTGTAATAATTGTACTGATTGTCCATCATTCAAGACTCCTTTCTTTTCCTTTTCTATAGTTAAGAGTTTAGCCTATAATTGTGATGAAAGTGTGATAAAAGATGAAAAAAAAGATGAACGGCATATTTTTATGTCGTCCATCTTACTAAGCTCCATCTTATTTGATATTATGACTTATCCAAACTGCGCTTTTTCTTATTCAACCGTTACAGATTTCGCCAGATTACGCGGCTTATCTACATCCAGCCCTTTTGCAACAGATACATAATATCCCATTAACTGCAACGGAATCACTGCAAGGGATGCCTCAAAATGCTCATCTGTCTTCGGAATATAAACCACAAAATCAGCGGTATCTTCAATGCTGTAATTGCCATAAGTTGTAAGTCCCATCAGATATGCACCACGGCTCTTGCACTCTACCATGTTGCTGATCGTCTTTTCATATAATTCCGGCTGTGTCAGCACACCGATCACAAGCGTTCCATCCTCGATCAGGGAAATGGTTCCATGCTTGAGTTCTCCTGCTGCATATGCCTCTGAATGAACGTAACTGATCTCTTTCATCTTCAGGCTGCCTTCCATACAGATCGCATAATCAATTCCACGTCCGACAAAAAATGCGTCCTTTGCGTTTGCCTGCTTTGCTGCAAACCACTGGATTCTTTCTTTATCTTCAATAATCTTTTCAATCTTCTCCGGGATTGCCTGTAATTCGGCAATATAATTTTCATACTGCTCTTCAGTGATTGTATTTTTTACTTTGGCAAACTGAATTGCAAGGATGTACGAAGCCATCAGCTGTGTACTGTACGCCTTCGTTGTTGCCACAGAGATCTCCGGTCCTGCAAGCGTATAGAATACCTTATCCGCTTCTCTTGCAATCGAAGATCCAACTACATTGACAATTCCAAGTGTACGGATTCCCTGCGCTTTTGTCTCACGGAGTGCTGCAAGACTGTCTGCAGTCTCTCCTGACTGGCTGATAATGATCACCAGACCATTTGGATCCAGAATTGGCTTACGGTAACGGAATTCAGAAGCCAGTTCTACACGAACAGGAATTTTCACCAGATCCTCGATCACATACTGTGCCACCATACCCACATGATAAGCGGAACCACATGCTACAATATAAATCTGGCTGGTTCTCTGGATATCCTCTTCCGCCAAGCCGATATCTGTCAGATCAATCTTTCCGTCTTTTAATACAGAATTCAGAGTATCCTTAACCGCTCTTGGCTGCTCATGGATCTCTTTCATCATAAAATGCTCATAACCGGCTTTTTCAGCTGCTTCCGCATCCCATTCAACAGTTTTCATTTCTTTCTGGATCTCTTCTCCATCCAGATTGTAGAAGATAATTCCATCTTTGCTGACCTTTGCCATCTCCAGGTTGCCAATATAGTATACATTTCTTGTATATTTCAAAATAGCCGGCACATCTGATGCAATAAAACTCTCTCCATCTCCTACGCCAAGAATCATCGGACTGTCTTTTCTTGCCACATAAATTTCTTCCGGATAATCCTTGAACATCACAGCGAGCGCATAAGATCCACGGATACGGACCAGTGAATGGTTAATCGCATCTACCGGTGTTCCCTCGTATTTTTTATAATAATAATCGATCAGTTTGACAGCAACCTCTGTGTCTGTCTCAGAGTAGAACGTATATCCCTTACGGAGCAGTTTATTCTTTAATTCCTGGTAATTCTCAATGATACCGTTATGTACAGCAACCACATTGCCATCGTCGCTCATATGCGGATGGGCGTTGTTCTCGGACGGTTCCCCATGTGTTGCCCATCTGGTGTGACCGATTCCACAGGTTCCCGGAACGGCTGCACCACCATTGGTCTTCTCAAACAGTACTTTCAAACGGCCTTTCGCCTTGATAACTTCTGTCTCTTCCGTTCCATTACGAACAGCAAGTCCTGCTGAATCATATCCACGATACTCCAGCTTTGACAGTCCATCCAGTAAGATCGGAGCCGCCTGCTGCGATCCAACATATCCTACGATTCCACACATTTATCTATATCCTCCAGTCTTTTTTACGAAAATAAATTTTACCCTTTTCGTTACATTGTAACAAATATGGGGCTCTTTGTAAAGAATAAGCGGGAATAACAATCGTCATCCCCGCCTTTCTCCTTAATCCTAATCCAGATCAATAAAATCCATTTCGAAAGTATCACCTTTTTTACACTTTTCTTTCTTGATATTATAATCATCGAAAGAATCAAAATCGTCATCGTCAAAATAATCATCAAACTCGTCAACGCTGCGAGTATCATCGCTCAGTCCTTCGTCATCATAATCATCGTCGAAGTCATCATCATAGTAATCATCATCATCGAAATCGTCATCAAAATCGTCGTCATAATCATCTTCGAAATCATCATCCTGTCTCTTCTTGAATTTTGATCTCTTTTCTTCTTTGACCGGTGGAATCGGCTTTACCGGATTACTCTGTGGCTCGTCATCCAGCCCATATTCATCATACAGATCATCCAACTCTCTGTTGCGGTTATGTAACTTCACAACGGAAACAAGAAGGAAGATTACCAGAAGAATAACGATAACTGCTGCCGCTGCTACAAACCAGATCAGATGATCGGAAATCTTTTCTAAAATTGCATCAAACTTGCTAGCACTCTTCTTATCCGGTGTAGTCGCAGACTTCGGAGTCTCCATTCTCTGATAAGTATGCTCTACAGAGTCATATAAATAGAGGGATTCTTCACCGTCATTATTTACCGCATATAATACATAGAAACCATCGCGGTCCGGTTCATCCCAGATTTCAAAAGTCTTGCCGTTGATCTCCAGATTTCCTTTTGAATACTTTGATGGCATAGACACTTTACTGCCTGCATCAAAAATTACGATAGAATAAGTATCTGAAATCACAACCTGTTCTGCCGGTGAGAAGCTGCTGTCAGATGAATCATACATCCAGAAATCGCCTTTTCCATCACCGTCTACCAGGTAAGCCATCTGAAGTCCTGTCTTTTCCTGCACAGCACCTTTATACGTCGAATCATTATAAGTAATCTCTCCTGCTGTAAATCCAGCTGGAATCATGCTGTCTGAGAAATCACCGGATAAGGTATACTCCTGACCATCAATCGTGACACTTGCTCCATTCGCAACATCTTTAATCTTGCTTGGATCTCCTGCCCCAATCACGACATCCGCATATCCTTCTTCACATGCCACACTTGATCCAGCGCTGTCTGTAACCGTCGCATCTCCCTGTTCAAGTCTTGTACTTCCTTCCTGGAGAGCCTGGAATTTCATTGTAAACTCAATTCTATCACTACTTCCGTCACCTGAACCTTTAAATGTCAGATTACCATCCGTGTCTGCATTCACTCCGTCTCCCTCTTCAAATCGCATATAAGAAGGATCGTAAGTCATATGAATCGTCGCGTCTCCAATTACATCTCCGCTGACAACTGCTGTACCTGTGATCGTAAATTCATCCCCGACACTTGTCTCAAGATCAGAAAAGAATATCACGCCATTTGCAGCCAGCGCCATCACAGAAAAACATGGTACGATCAGACATACAGACAAAAGAATTGTCGCTATTTTTTTCGTAAACTTCATCTTCATGTACTTTCCTCTTTCTAACCATATAATTGTAAGTATAAATACTCTTAGACTCTATCTTACACTTTTTATGGGGAAATGTCTACTTGTTTGTAGAATTTCCTAACTTGTCACTTTGTACTTTTTCTAGTTCTTTTTCATTTTCTTCTACGCCAAAATTTGCAAACGGAAGCATTAAAAAGACATCACAGAATAATTCAAACATATGATGTTCCATTACTGAATGAATACAGATAATTACCATAACCGCCAATATATATGGCTGATTTATGTTTCTAATCATTATAATTGAAATCATCAGCATAATTAGAATAAATACTACTAATCCTAATCTTAACAATATATTTACATATGAACTATCAAGGAAAAAATAGCCTTGAACCGGTTCCGTTGTTCCTCCATTTCCTATCATTGGAATGTTCTGTCCCCATAATTTGATATCGTATCGTTCAAATGCTTCTTTTCCGATTGCAAGACGTGTTGAAAAAAGAGTGTTTAATTTAGCCATCCATGTAATTTCCGGATTATAAAATCTCGATGCAAGAATCATAAAACCACCAAGACCATACGGTACTACAAGACACAGACATTTTAATAGTATCGATGGCTTATACTTAGTTCCCTTCTTTTCAGCCAATGCGTTCCTGATTTTTAAATAAACCACACATAAAATTAGTAAAATCATTACTGCTTCACTTGTTCTTACATCACAATATTTTTCAAAAAAGATAACACTGATTATCATCATTCCGATTTCAATCCAACTACATCTCACTTGTCTAATCAATACCCATGCTGCAATCATATAAACAACATGCGCTGCAAAATCTGTTGGATAAATAAACCCAAATGCCATTCTCACTTTTTCGCCTCGATGATAAACCAAATTTGTAATTAATCCAGTATATCCTGCTATCATTGTACAAATTGTAATTGGAACTTTAACAATCAAATATACTTTCAAGATTTTTTTATACTCAATACCATTTGCACCTATGATCAAAAAACCGGTTTCTAACAATGTATCAATTCCCGAATGTCCTTTTGCAATTGCAAATGCGCCCATCAAAATCACTATCACTAATATTTTCTTTATCTCCGAAGGCTTCATTATCATATACCGAAATAATACCGCAAGACCGATTACTACCTGAACATAAAAAAAGAAAAACTCCGGCCATGGAATATGTGCCATAGTTGCCCAACTATAATTCATAATCAGCCAAACTGCAAAAGTAATTAAGAAACATGTTTCTGAAGTATGACATTTAAATTCATAAGAACTATTTTGCCAACTAGATTCCATTCTGTCAATCATGGTTTTTACTAATTGCATATTTATTTAACTCTCTTTCTTCTTTGATAAACATTTAATAATGTATAACAAAAATATTTTCCCTATACAATTTTTTTAATTTCTTAAGAAAAACTTCGGTATAAACCGAAGTTTTTCTCTCTAATTTCCATTATTGCCTGTTTCTCCCACATCACTACTATCGTTGTTATCTGGTGTCGGAGATGGGGCTGGAGTAGAATCTGGCTCTGGGGTTGGTTCTGGCTCTGGAGTTGGTTCTGGCTCTGGAGTCGGTTCCGGGGTTGGAGTCGATTCCGGGGTTGGTTCCGGATTTACAGTCGTATTATCTCTATATCCTCCATCCCAATAACTTTCTCCTGAATTGCCTCCATCATACCAATAATTATTATTATCAGAGCCTGCATTATCCTCATAATAATAATCGTCCTGTGTATATCCTTGCCAGTCATCCGGTGTCTCAATAGCACTCGTATCCACTCCTGCATCTGGTTGATTCATTTGGGAATTCTGGTCATTTGTATTATCTTCTTTATTCTGCTCTTCTTCCCGTTTTTTCTGCAATTCATTGATATCTGTCACATCATTGATAAGCATATCATAAAATGTTGACTTTTCTGACAATGCCTTATTAAATTCTTCTCGTCCATATTGTTCACTCAACGTTTCACAATCTGAGAATAGATTTACTCCTAATGCGAGTCGATCTCCTTTTATTTCAACGCCCAACGCCGCCAATGTAGTAGGAAACATATCTAATGTAGCAAATTTCCGATTATGTGTCTTTTCAAATGAAGTATCTAATCCTTCTGGCAAATTAATAAACACATTGTACACACTACGTTCATAGTCTTCACTAACATCATTGCAAAAATCTGAATCCATCGTTAAATGGTCACCGCTCAAAATAATTGTTGTATTATCATAAAATGGCTGTTCCTGAATCCATTTAATAAATTGATCGAGCTGTCTACTTGAACAAGCCATTACGTTTGCATACTGATTATCTCCAAATTCATTTTGGCACTGTTCGCATACATAGCCATCTTCAAAATGTGTATCTACTGTCAATAATGTCAAATTAAATGGTTCATCCTTGGAACTTAGTTCTGTCAATTTTTCTTGTGCATTTGCAAATAATTTTTGATCTTCCATTCCCCACCACACATGGTAGTCTGATGAAATCTTCTCTGTTTCTATAGCAGTGTTATAATCCCAGATTTCACAATCCCCATGGCTTTCAAAATATGCCCTTCTTCCACCAAACGTTGCATCTGAACCCAACATAAAACATTGATTATATCCTGCATCTGCTAATATGTCTTCTAGATTCACTGCCTGTGAAGAAAAACTTTCCTGCTCTCCTAAAGTTTCGTTGTTCCCGTTTTTTATAGGCAATCCTGATGTCTGAGCAAAAATTGCCCCCATAGTCCATCCTGAACCGGTAGAAGGGACTCCTCCTCCCAATTTATCATTGTTTGAAAAATTAGTATTTTCTTTTGCTAATTGTGTTAATTCCGGAATACAATTAAAATCCATTCCTCCTCCATCTTCTTTTGATGCATACGTTGATTCCATTGACTCCAAAAATATATAAATCAGGTTCCTTTTCTGCTCTGGAAATGTAATTTCTGTTGTACGTGGATCCACATAATTCTGTTCAATGAAATGAGACTCCTTTTTTTGACTTACCAAATACTCTTTAACATCTAATTCATCATATACCTTATAAGTTGCCCCAGCTGCACTTCCACACGAAATCACTGTTATAAGAAATAACGAAATCATACATTTCCCATGCTTGGCTTTTAATCCAATAATCAGAAAAATCATTGTAAATAGTACCAATACCGCCATTGGAACACATGCATTTATACCATCAAGTACTACATCTGAATTTGTCCCTTCAAGCGGAACTTTTAAGTGAAAAATAATTTCATCAATAGATAATAATCCCCATGTATCTAAAACCCAATTACCTAAATTATATAGAATCCATCCCAAAACAGATAATATAATCATTAAAATACAATAAAAACCGTACCCTATACTTTTTATCTTCTTTCGTTTCATTTATTTTCATATCCTTTACTTACTATTTACAGAAATATACATAAATAGTAAATCACAAAATGCCTGAAAAAGCAATGTGCGAAAATACAACATTTTCTCAAAAACGTCAAATCAGGATATGTTTCTCACATATCCTGATTTTTCTATTCTCTATAATTCCTCAGCCACCATCTCCAGTGCCGCTTCAATTACCTTATCCATATCATAATACTTATAATTTCCAAGACGTCCACCAAAGATCACATTCTTTTCCTGCTCTGCAAGTTTCTTATATTCTTCAAACAGTTTATTGTTCTGTTCATTATTTACCGGATAGTACGGTTCCATTCCAACTTTCCACTCTGAAGAATACTCTTTGGAAATGACAGTCTTTTCCTGTTTTCCAAATTCAAAATGCTTATGTTCGATGATACGTGTGTACGGAACTTCTCTTTCAGTGTAGTTCACAACTGCATTTCCCTGATAGTTGTCTGTATCAAGTACTTCAGTCTCGAATCTTACAGAACGATATTCCAGTGCTCCAAGTTTGTATCCAAAGTATTCATCGATCATTCCGGTAAACAGTGTCTTTTCTGCGATATCTGAATTTTCTTTGATAAATTCAAAGTAATCGGTATCTGTCTTTACTTCGATTCCGTCAAGCATCTTTTCAATGATCTTTGTATATCCACCGATCGGGATTCCCTGATATCTGTCATTAAAGTAGTTATTGTCAAATGTAAATCTTACCGGTAAACGTTTGATAATGAATGCCGGAAGGTCTTTGCAGGCACGTCCCCACTGTTTTTCGGTATAACCTTTTACCAGTTTCTCAAATACATCTTTTCCTACCAGAGATAATCCCTGTTCTTCCAGGTTCTTCGGTTCTGTAATTCCAGTCTCTGCAACCTGTTTTGCGATCATTTCTTTTGCTTCCTGTGGTGTCTTGATATTCCACATTTTGCTGAATGTGTTCATGTTGAACGGCAGGTTGTAAAGCTCGTCCTTGTAAATTGCTACCGGTGAATTGATGTAGTTATTAAACTCTGCGAACTGGTTGATGTAATCCCAAACCTGTTTGTTGGATGTGTGGAAAATATGTGCACCGTATTTGTGAACATTGATTCCTTCAATGTTTTCACAGTAAATATTCCCTCCGATATGCGGACGTTTGTCGATGACCAGACAAGTCTTTCCTTTTTTCTTTGCTTCGTGAGCAAATACTGCTCCGTATAATCCTGATCCTACTACTAAATAATCATACTTCATAATACTAAATCCTCTCTTTTTATTTCTTTGTAATTTTATCTTTTATCATCTTTCCCATTCCAACTACACTTCCTACTCCGTAACTCAAGTGAAGTAAAAAGAAGATTCCCGGAAGCAAAAGCTGACATATATGCTTCGCCTCATTTTTCACAGCAAGAACTGCCATTCCGATTGCACCGCACCAATAGGTGATCCACATTGCAATTGCCAGAAACGGTTTTTTCAGTGCTGCTAAAATTGATGTTACAATAATCGCAATCACAAATGCAAACGGCACAAAATGATAGATACTGAGACATCCCGGACATACACCAAGCGTTCTAGCCACCCAGTCTCCATTACCGTATTTCTGCTTCATCATTCCCGGAATCGAGCTTCTCACATACTGCCAGGAATGGATCTGCGGATCATAGCACAAACGGTATCCTGCCTGCCGGATCCGGTAATGCATTTCATTATCTTCCGTTCTTCCCAGATTCTCATTGAAAAGTCCGACTTTTTCAAATACTTCCCGCCGATATGCCGCATGGAACATGGACTTTACATATTTCTTTTCATTCTCTCTCCGGAAACCCGCAATTCCACTTCCGAACATTGAACTTTCTGCACTCAGAAGCAATCTCTGCCACGGTGTATCCTTCTCCGGAAGATTTGGCCTTGGTCCCCCGGTGACATCCTCTCCGCTTTCCATACACTCCACATTCTTGGAAACAAAATCCTCTGGGATACGTCCATGTGCATCCAGACGTATAATGATCTCTCCGGTCGAACTGCGAATTGCCTGATTCCAGCCAGATGCCTGATTGTTTCCCGGATTTTCTGTAACAACACAGTTGTGGTACTGCGTTTTTTTTTCTGCAAAGCGTTCCATAATCCTTCTGGTTCCATCCGTCGAGCTGCTGTCAACCATCACAACTTCAATCTGCTCTGCCGGATAATTCTGTTTTGTGATATCCTCCAGCAAGTGTGGAAGATATTCCTCTTCATTGCGCGCGATCGTGCAAACTGATACTAACATACATTTCTCCTATACTGTAGTTCTTATCGTAATACTGCAAATACTGTCATAAACATGGTCATGAAATCTCTCCACAGACTGTATTTGCGCAGATCTTCCAGATTATAACTCATCTTCTCCGGAAGCACTTCATGAATATAAGCATAATCCACATCTTCTACATGCTCCAGCATTTCACCCTCATCTTTGTAGCATACGCTGGCTCTGGAAGTGATTCCTGCCGGAAGTAAAAGTGTCGCATACATTTCTTTTGTATAGCCTTTTACATATTTTACGACTTCCGGTCTGGTTCCGACAAAACTCATCTCTCCACGAAGGACGTTGATAAGCTGCGGAAATTCATCAATCCTACAGCCACGGATCACTTTTCCAACCCGTGTCAGTCTGGAATCCTGACTGATTGTAACCTGTGTTCCCATCTTATCAGCGTTCTGCACCATAGTACGGAATTTCAGAATATGGAATTTCTTTCCATACTGTGTCACACGCACCTGCTTGTAAATCACCGGTCCCGGTGAATCCAGCTTGATTGCAATACTGATGACAAGCATGATCGGTGATAAGATAACAAGCAAAATCATTGAAAGCAGAATGTCAAAATATCTCTTTAATTTTAATTCTTTTTCATGTTTGATCAGGATATCATAGTATTGTTTTACTTCGTCCGTTCTCATGAACTTCGGAAGTTCTTCCCATTTTCTCATACAACATTCCTATCCGATGCATTCCTTCAATACATCTGTCACGTATTTTACCTCTTCATCTGTAAGCTTTGTATGAAGCGGTAATGTAATTGCATTTTCAAATAATGCATAAGCATTTGGATAATCTTTGATATCAAATCCCATATTCTTGTAAGCAGATAATAGCGGCAACGGTTTGTAATGCACATTCGTTGCTACGCCACGCTCTGCCATCTTCGTAATGATCTCATTACATTCTTCCCGTGTTTTTCCCTGAATACGGATCAGATACAGGTGTCCGCTGGACTTGTGATCCTCATCAAAATGATTCAGTACACTCACCGGCAGACTTTCCAGCGCTTTATTGTACATTCCTATGATTTCCCGACGCCGTGCCAATAATGCATCATAACGCTTTAACTGTACCAGTCCGATGGAAGCCATAATGTCAGTCATATTACATTTGAAATAAGGTGCCACAACATCATACTCCCATGCTCCAAGCTGCGTCTTTGCCAGTGCATCTTTGGATTGACCGTGCAGTGAAAAGAGCATATATTTTTTATAAATTTCTTCGTCATCCACACCTTCGATCGGACGCCATGTGGCTGCACCACCTTCCGCTGTCGTCAGGTTCTTTACCGCATGGAAGGAAAAGCTTGTGAAATCAGCAACTTGTCCACATTTCTTTCCTTTCCGCTCAGCGCCAAATGCATGTGCTGCATCTGCCACTACGATCACTCTGCCAAACTTCTCCTGCAGTTCATTTGCCGGATGGAAAAGTGATTTCTTTGCTTCTACAATCTCAAATATCTTATCATAGTCACACATGATTCCTGCAAGGTCTACCGGAATAATCGCTTTTGTCTTCTCTGTGATCGCGTCTGCCAGCTTCTCATAATCCATCTCATAAGAATCTTTTGTCACATCCACCAGAACCAGCTTTGCTCCTACATGCTCTACCACACTGGCTGATGCAGTATAAGTATAGGCAGTTGTAATTACTTCATCTCCTGGTCCGATTCCCAACAGGCGAAGTGTCATCTCCTGACAGGCTGTTGCCGAATTCAGGCAGACTACTCTATTAGTCCCTATATATTCTGCCAACTGTTTTTCAAAAAGCTTTGTCTTTGGTCCGGTTGTGATCCAGCCACTTCTTAACGTATCTACAACTTCTGCTATCTCCTCCTCCGTAATATCCGGAGGTGAAAAAGCGATATGCATATTCTCCATAAAAAATCTTCTTTCTTTAAAATAAAATATACTATGTAACAATTATTACAAAATTATTACATAGTATATACTACCAAAAAACTCCATAAAATACAATTAAAACTATTTCTTAACTATTTTTCTGCTATTTTTTGAACACGATCAGTTTACTGATCACATAATTGAGGACGATTACAATCACCTGTGCCACAACCTTAACCAGCATACTGTTCATTCCCAGATTTGTGATGAAAATGAATAAGATCAGTTCCTCAATTACCAGGGTTGCCACTCGGCCGCCTACGAAACTGGTGATTTCTTTGATGAAATCAGAAGTGGTTTCGGCGTTGGAGTCAAATACCCAGACTCTGTTTGTTACATAAGCAAATGAAACAGCCAGAATCCATGAACCAATATTGGCCACAAGGGCATTCCATCCTAACTGGATATTGAAAAATGCATACGAGATGATACTGACTAAAAAAGTTAAACCACCAAAAAATAAATACAATAATATTTCTTTGTTTTTTTTGTAAAATGGATTAAAAATCCTTAAAACCGGAAATTCCATGATACGATCAAATATATCTTTTTCTTTTTTCATTTCTGTTATCCTTTCGTAAAATAATCTCTCTTCTTCAAACCGTGCTATTATACTATATTTTTGTTTATATAACAACGTTTTCTTTACAATATCACTTGTTGTCTCCTAAAATCCATGATAACATGATTAGTATATTTAACAACTTATTTTATATAATTTCAAGGAGTATTTTTATGATTCGAATAGGTATAGTCAGTTATAATATATATTGCAATTTTACAAACTATGGATCTGCTCTACAATCCTGGGCACTTTACCAATCTATAAAGCGTATTTCTCCGGATTTGTATCAACCAGTTTTAGTTGACTATTGCCCGGATTCGCTCTCTGACAAAGATCCTTTAAATCCTTTTTCCAATATGTGGGATCAGGACCCAGAATCCAGAAAAATGTGTGAATTGTCTCTTCCTGCCATTCGTATTAATTATCAGAAATTTGATCATTTTTATCACACATACTTTGGTTTAACTTCTCAAAAATATACTTCAGAAAACTTTAATTCTATTGCCCATTTTGATGATATTAACCATTTTGTATGTGGCAGTGATACCATTTTCTGTATTAATGAATTCAACGGATTTGATGATGGTTATTTTGCCAACTACGATGTAATGAAAGGAAATTCTGTATCTTATGCTGCAAGTTTTGGTGATGCCCATTTTGACACAGATAGCTACCAGATATTAAATAACCGGCTTCAAAACTTTTTAGCAATTGGTTTACGGGAAAATAAATTTATACCTTATCTAAAAGAACATATTAATTCTAATGGAATTCAAGTTTTTAGAACAATCGATCCAACTCTTTTGCTAACCACTGAAGATTATGATACCATAGCCGCATCTCGTATTATAACTGAGAAATATTTATTATTATATGCACGACGATACAACAAAGAAATGGAAGCTTTTGCAGAAAAAATAGCCCGTGATAACGGATGGACAATTGTTGAAATCAGCTTACGCAGTACAAACTCAGCCAAAGGACATAAAATGTTTTATGAAGCAGGTGTGGAAGAATTTCTTTCTCTGGTAAAATATTCAGAATACGTTATAACGAACTCTTTCCATGGTTTGATTTTTGCTGTACAATACCGAAAACAACTGGCAGTATTTTCCAGAGAATCCGGTGACAATAAAATTGCCGAAGTTCTGGAGTTATTTGATTTAAAAGAATGCCTTCTCACAAAAGCACCTTCAGTAATTCCACAAATCCACGATTACGATGCTGTGCATGCACGTATAAATACTGCAAGAGAAACTTCTCTGGACTTTCTCACGAAAGAACTTAATTTATTGAATGGAGATCATTAAGCATGTGTTACCTTGATACAAATGATAAAATTACCTGTTCCGGCTGCGAAGCCTGCGCAAATATTTGCCCACACAAAGCTATCTGTATGATTCCTGATTCAGAAGAATTTCGCTATCCAAAAATCAATATAGATTTATGCACGAATTGCGGATTATGCCGTAAAGTTTGTCCTTATAATTTATCTCCTCAAAAATGTTCCGGAATGAATTATACTTTTGGAGGACATATAAAAAATCAAAAAGTTTTATCAGAAAGCACCTCTGGTGGAGCTTTCTCTGCAATCGTTGATGCATGGTGCGATAAAAATTATGTAATTTTCGGAGCTGTATCAGATGGTTTAAATGTATATCATGATCATATTTTTGACAAAAAATATTTAGATAAATTCAGAAAATCAAAATATACACAAAGTAATATTGGAACTTCCTATGCTGATGCAAAAAAGTTTTTACAGGATGGAAAAAAAGTTTTATTTTCCGGTACGCCTTGCCAAATTGCCGGTTTAAAATCTTTTCTCCTTAATTGCAATCAAACAAATCTGCTGACAGTCGAGGTTATTTGCGAAGGTGTTCCTACTCCTCTTTATTTAAAAAGTTATAATAAGTATATTACTACAAAATATCATTCACGTATTAAATCAATTGATTATCGTTACAAAGATTTCAAATCCTATTTTAACCATTCTATTGGGCGATGGGATTTTGAAGTTATGCAGCTTTCTTTAAAAAACAGCAGAAAGCTTAAAACTGACAGATGGTTTAACCCGTTCTGGTCAATTTGGATCAGTCATTTAATGAGTCGACCATCCTGTTATCAATGTCCATATGCAACCAAAGAACGTTTTGCTGATATTTCACTCGGAGATTTGTGGGGTGTTCATTTATATTGTCCTGAATTATATAATCACAATAAAGGTGCTTCTCTGGTTATATGTAATTCTATCAAAGGCAAAAAGGCTTTTCTAAGTACCAAAGATATTTTTATCGGACATGAACTTAATTATGAAGAGGCTCTAAAATATCAGGGGCCTCTAAAGAATCATATTAATTCAAATCCAAACCGTGCATCATTTATACAAGATCTAAAAACTATGCCTTATACAGCTCTTTGTAAAAAATGGTCCTCTCCTCCAACAATAAAATTGCTATGGCAAAAATATGTTTGGGGAAACAGACAAAAAATATTATTTTGGAAATTAACTAAAGGATTTTATCATATTCAATAAAGGAGATTCACTATGTATTACTTAAATAATAATCTAAAAGATTTAGTTCGCATTTTTGATCAAAATGAACGCAAAAATTATTTACGACTTGACTTAAATGAAAACCCTGGAGGGCTTCCTCAAGATTTCATTGATTCTATTCTGCCTGAAATAACTCCTCAATTAATTGCACAGTATCCAGAAACCCATCACTTTTCGGAAGTCCTTGCAAAACATCTGAATACTACACCAGAACACCTTTGCCTTGTAAATGGATCCGCTGAGGGAATTCGCTATATTATTCAGGCTTTTACCTCAGAAAGCGGAAAAATTGTTGGAGTAGTTCCATCCTATTTCATGTTTCAAGTATATTCTGAAATGTATGGCCGATCTTTTGTAAAGGTTCCATATAATGATGACCTTTCAATGGATATTCAAAATATTATTTCCACCTTAACGCCTGATACACAATTACTTATATTACTTAACCCAAATAACCCGATGGGAAATGTATATTCAGAAACCGAATTTCAAGAAATCATTAAAGTATGTGAACAACTTGAAATCACTATCCTTGTTGATGAAGCCTATCATTATTTTTATCCAAAAACATTCATCAAATATGCTTTGACCTCCAAACATATCCTTGTTACAAGAACCTTTTCCAAGCTATTTTCAATGGCCGGTTGTCGACTTGGATATGTGGTTGGACATCCTGATGAGATAAAAATGGTACAGAAATTATGCACACCACATAATACAAACGCATTCGCCATGTTAGTAGCTCAAAAAATTTTGGAAACGCCTGGTATTTTATCTTCTTTAATTGAAGACTACACTCTTGGACGTGATTATTTGATAAAAGAATTAAATTCCCATAAGTATTTGCATAAGGGGGATGCAGGAAATTTCATTTTTATAAAGCCTAAAACAAATGCGCTAACCATTGTTGAAAAAATGAAATCGCAAAAACAAATTTTAATAAAATCTTATTCTAATGTCGGAAATTTTGGCACCTGCCTACGCGTTACCATTGGTGCCAAACAATATATGGAACGTTTTTTAGATGCTTTATTTGAATTAGACAATACCAATTAAAGGAGTCGCTTTTTAAATGATAAAAGTTATAACATATGGAACTTATGATCTACTCCACTACGGTCATATCAGATTACTAGAAAGAGCAAAAGCTCTTGGGGACTATTTGATTGTCGGGGTAACCTCAGATGATTTTGATAAAACACGTGGAAAAATAAATGTACAACAGTCTCTAATGGAACGTATCGAAAACGTCCGATCTACCGGACTTGCTGACAAAATAATTATCGAAGAATATGAAGGGCAAAAAATTGATGACATCCAGCATTATAATGTCGATATTTTTACTGTTGGCTCTGATTGGATTGGTCATTTTGACTATCTGAAAAAATATTGCAACGTCATCTACTTAGACCGTACAGAAGGTATATCCAGTTCCGAGCTTCGTGCAAAAGACAGTAATTTAAAGCTTGGATTAATAGGCAATTCTACCCTTGTAGCAAAATATTTTCGTGAAAGCAAATTCGTGAATGGTGCAGAAGTAACAGCCGTTTCTTCTTCCTCAACTTCTGCACAAATAAAAGCTGATAATAGTCTGTTATTAACCAACAGTTATACAGATCTTCTCTCTTCAATAGATGCTGTATACATTGCTTCACACCCTACTAAACATTATAATCATGTCAAACAGGCTTTACTTGCGGGTAAACACGTTTTATGTGAATCACCGATTGCACTTTCTGAAGCTGAATGTAATGAGCTTTATCAGCTGGCAAACAGTAAAAACTTAATCTTAATGGATGCCATTAAAACAGCTTATTCTACAGCTTATAACCGCTTGCTTTTACTTTTAAATTCCGGGAAAATCGGTCAAGTACTTTCTGTTGAATCAACTTGTACAAGTCTTAAAAACATCAAAATTGATACAACAAAAAAAGCAACTCATTATTGGAACAGTATTTGTGCATGGGGTCCTACAGCTATGTTACCTATCTTTCATATCTTAGGTACACATTGGATAGATATAAATATTACCTCTCTTATGTTAGACAAAATTCCTACTTTTGATTTATTTACAAAAATAAATTTTACTTACAAAAATGCTGTTGCTTCATTAAAAGTGGGTAAAGGAGTAAAATCAGAAGGTGAGTTAGTTATTTCTGGCACAAAAGGCTATATTTATGTACCCGCACCCTGGTGGAAAACTGAATATTTTGAAGTTAGGTTTGAAAATCAAAATGATAATCGAAGATACTTTTATCCACTTGAAGGAGAAGGGATTCGTTATGAATTAGTTGCATTCTTAAGAGCCATAAAAACCAATCAGTTACCAAATAATATTCCGATGCAAATTTCTGCAAATATTTCAAAAGTTATAAACATTTGGGAAACTGATTCTAAAGTCGTACATCTTTCACCTTCTTAAAAAAAGCAGACAACTACAATTATCCTTCCATAATTGTTTTGTCTGCTTTTCTCTATTTAACTCTTTTCTTTACCTCTTCTTCAAGAAGCTTTTCATTTTTTTTCCAATCTGCATGAATAAAATGAGGCTCTCCACATGGGAATGTATAGAAATCTTCACCGTACACTTCTTTTAAAACGTAAATATACTTATTTGGCACATAATATTCATCGCCTTCAAATTCGATTTTCTGTAATGGATAAAAAATCTCTTTTGATATTAAATTATTATCGTTACAATAACTCCAAC
>NZ_BAAHSG010000031.1:0-92866 GCF_054660775.1 Allocoprococcus similis | reverse complement strand
ATACGTTTTGTATGAATTTTTGTAACGGGATTTACCCAATGTTCTCCAGTACATGTATCGAAAAAGTGCCTGCTGGCACATACGGTATTGCTTTTTGAAGCAGTAAACATAGAAATGTAAAGGATAGTGAACTCCGGGCAATCCGAATAAGATAATGACGATTTGCATATATAGCAGAAGGAGTAATAAAAGATAACCCCTGACGATGCTATTTGCAATCAAACCATAAAATCAACAGAACCGCTTGTACTACCTTCAAGGAAACAGTTGGAATAAGTATTATCTTGTGCTATTGCCACAGTATAAAGTTGTTTATTACAACATGGTACAGGTGCTCCGCTCGCAATGTTTAAAACGGAATATGTATTAACCGCTTTTGTAATCTTGGCACATCCATTGATCATTACCAGATTTCCAATTCTATTACACTCAATCCATGAATCGGGCGTTTTAACATTAGAAGTATTAAGTGTCATGTGATATGTATTTATAGCCATTAAATTACTTTCCATATTGGTTAAAATGTTATTTGCTTTTGTTAAATTGCTATTTAGTTCAGTACGCCAGTTGGTATACTGAAAGCAAAAAAGGAGTAATGTATGGAAGCGAAAATGATGGATGTACTGCGAAGAATGCAACCGGTTTTGGATGAAATGCAACTACGGGAGCTGAAAGAAGTGCTACAGATGACATTTACCGGGTGCAGAGTGATCCAGGAAACGGACCTGCAGGTTGTAGACAGGAGCTGGGAAGTGGAGCTGGAAGAGTTTCTGATGAGTAAAGCACTGGAAGGAAAAGCATCAAAGACAGTGAAGCAATATCGGTATGAACTAGTTCGGTTACTGACCTATATCAATAAGCCGGTGAAGAACATAGATTCAGGAGATATCTCTGGATTCATGCGGACTTATAAAATGATCCGCAAGGTAGCAAACCAGACATTAAAGAATGTCCGGGCAGTGTATAGCAGTTTCTTCGGATGGCTGCGAGATCGTGACCGGATTCGGAGAAATCCGATGGTGCTGGTGGAATCTATAAAAGTAGAAAAGAAGATCCGGAAACCATATACTGATGAAGAACGGGAGCGGATGCTTCGTAAATGCAGCAGTCTTCGGGATAAAGCGTTACTAGAATTCCTATATAGCACAGCAGTCAGAGTATCGGAGCTTTCAGAGATCAACAGAGAAGATATCCGGTATGCGAATAAAGAGCTGATTGTATATGGAAAAGGAGCGAAAGAAAGGACGGTGTACATCAATGAACGAACCAACATGTATTTGAAAGAATATCTGGAAAGCAGAAAAGACAATGATCCGGCGCTATTTGTCGGAAGCAAGAAACCGAATAGCCGGCTGACGAAAACAGGAATTGAGGATATCATCCGGCGGATTGGAGAGAAGGCGGGCGTAGAAAGTGCGCATCCGCATCGATTCCGGAGAACAGCTCTGACAAATGCACTGAACCGCGGAATGCCTCTGCAGGAGGCTATGATATTTGCAGGACACGCAAAGTCAGAGACAACCATGCGATATTGTACAGTGAATCAGGAAGGTGTACGGTATCATCACTTTAAATATTTAAGCGCATAAGTAAATAAACTTATTTATTTACACTCGGCATTGGTCGGGTGTTTTTGTTATGCGCTTTTATATATGTAACTTTATCAACCAGTCAAAGGAGGGATTCTGAACTAAGTAGCAATTTATATGAAACTTATATAGATTCATCCACAAAAAGCATTTGTATACGATTCCCTAAAAATAGGATTCAAATATGTGCCGGAACAATTCACGTATATGCCTCATTGCAAAAAAATGGCACTGGATATACGGGTGTAAGTACCAAAATAGAACAATCAACATTTCCAAAACCGTTTAAATTTTTAAGAGGTTGTACAATAACTCAAAATAGTGACGATTGGGTTATGATTCTTGGAAAAACCACAACCTTGAATGGAATCTCCCAACTTCGATTAGGATATTTTGCAGCATATACAAATAAAGCTTTTTATATGGACTATATTGCAATCGGAACATATTAGAATTATTTCCATTTTCCGATTATAAGCATATCAGCTTGTACATAACACATTCCTTGCTGTGGACTGTATGCTGTAAGCTTGTACCCGGTTGTAGTCACTTCGGTAACTCCAAGACCATACAGTTCGTTAGTCTTTGCCGGAGATACTATAATTAAAGGCGCTTGCTTGAATGCTACTGGAAAACCAACCGCAGCACTAGAAGCAAAATACCAGTTATACCAACTGGTTGCAAGATTGGTATTCCAAGTATATTTACTCCACATAACCATGTCGCCGTTGGAATATTTTGTGTAATTGTAGTTATTTTTGGTTCCACGTTCTACGATTGAAATCAGATTACTGTTTATGATTGCAATATTATTATTTGCTTTTGTTAAATTGCTATTTAGTCCAGAATCCCTCTAAAAAAAGAAAGGAATAACGATGAATATACTTTTTTTAGACCAGAAAGAACCAGTTGAAGGAAAAGTAGTCAAACAAGATGATTCACATATTCTAATTGAAGGTGTAGAGAAAAACACTTCTGGGTTTCGGCTACTTACCGAGAAAGGATGTGTTTTTGGTAAGTATGAAGAGTTTACTACACTTTATAAAGAAGAAGAGAGTGGATTTATTCTGTCTAGTGACGGAAGTGTATATGTAGAACCGGAACCAATGCCAGAACCGGAACCAGAACCGGAGCCAACACCAGAACCGAAACCAGAACCATATGAGCCAACTTTGGAGGACTCGCAAGAGGCTAAAGTAGCTGAAATGAACATGGCACAACAGGGGATTATAGCTACAGGTGTGGATGTCGTTCTTACGGATGGAACTACAGAACATTTCACGTTGGAAGATCATGACCAGACAAGTCTTGTCGGATTACAAAGTCAGGTCGCAGCTGGAGAAGAAAATATTCCGTGGCACACATCGAATGAAGCGGAACACTGCAAATTCTACAGTAATGCGGACATGGGAAGAATCACAACAACCGCCATGGCTTACGTGACATGGCACGTGACATATTTCCGTGACCTGCGCATTTACATCCGTTCGCTGGAAAGCAAGGAAGATGTAGAAAAAGTCACTTACGGAATGGATATTCCAGAAGCATACCAGTCAGAGCCATTGAAAGCAATGATGGCTCAGAAATCATGAAGAAATTAAGACCGCTGATTCTGTTTGTGGTTGGCGGTCTGATTTATGTGTTTATAGAGCTTACCGCAAGAGGACGTAGCCACTGGACAATGTTTGTTGTCGGTGGATTAGCGTTTTCCCTGATTGGATGCATAAACGAGAAATACCGAAAGATGCCACTGGTTAAACAGATGGCTATAGGAGCGATTGTAATTACTGGATTGGAATTTATATGCGGATGCATTGTGAACATATGGCTAGGTTGGAATGTATGGGACTACAGCAATATGCCACTAAATCTATTTGGCCAGATATGTTTGCCGTTTACAGCGCTATGGTTCTTTCTATCTGCTGTAGCCGTGATATTAGACGATTGGATAAGACATATATTGTGGAAAGAAAAAATTCCGCATTATAAATTATTCTAAATTCAATCTCGAAAAACATCGAAAATCTCTACACCATTACATCATCTGATACAATCAAAATAAAAATATCAGAGAGGTAATGAAATGGAGAAATGTGAATTTTGTAGCAGAAAGGTACTCTTTGGCAAAAAGGATATGAGCAATCTGTTGGGCGCACGTCCGGTGGTACTTGCTAAAGGAGATCCGGTAAAACGGTTAGAGTTATGGTTGTTTGGCGGCGAAGTGGACGAACAAAGTGTACTGCATATTGGGGTATCTGATTACGGCGGTGAAGAAAACATGATGGAAATGAATATACCGATTAACTACTGTCCGAGATGTGGCAAGAAATTATAACAGAATAACAGACAAAAGGCAGACTCTTCGGAGCTGTCTTTTTTGTTGCCATTTTTAATGTGAGTACGCCGTAAAAAGCGTGATTCCGTACAATGTAAGAAAGCAGAGGATAATAACATGGAAATTAGAGCAAAGCCGTGAAAGTATTTTTTAAGAGAAAATATGAAAGCTTGGAGAGAAGAACATGGAATATGTGGGAAGAGAAGAACATACCGAATTTGCCAGACGGATACAGGAAGAGGAACATCGGCAAAACAGACGGATTGAGCTGCTGGAAGAATCCGTAAAGCAAAATACGGCGCTTACATTGTCAGTGGAAAAACTCGCTAATAATATGGAAAACATGGCGAATGAGCAAATGAGACAAGGGAAACGCCTTGAAGCCTTAGAGGGAAGAGACGGAGATATGTGGAGAACGGTTGTCAAATATGTGCTGACAACAATCCTTGGACTCGTCATCGGAGTTGTGGCAATGCAAATTGGACTTAAATAAAAGGAGAGTGAAACTATGGAACAGATTTTAAACTATGTAAAACCAGAACTGGTCGTTGTTGCGATTGTACTGTATTTTGTCGGGGTAGGTCTGAAAAACACGGAAACAGTGGCAGACAAGTATATCCCGGCAATCCTCGGAATGCTCGGTATTGTGATTTGCGGTATCTACGTGGTAGCGACTTGCGACCTTAAAGGTACACAAAATATTGCAATGGCTATTTTTACGGCAATTGTACAAGGAATTTTAGTGGCTGGACTTAGTAATTATGTGAACCAGTTGATTAAGCAGATGAATAAGGACGAATAGATACATACAGACGGAGCTATTTGTTGACCGCCAAAAGTTAGCGGTAGAAAGGAAATGTTATGGCATTAAACGGAATTGATATTGCAAGTTATCAGACAGGAATTGACCTCAATGTAGTACCGTGCGATTTTGTGATCGTAAAGGCAACAGAGGGAACAGGCTACGTGAACCCGGATTTCACAAGAGCTTACGCACAGGCTAAGAACGCCGGAAAGTGTCTTGGAATCTACCATTATGCGACTGGTGGAGATTACCAGAAAGAAGCAGATTACTTCCTTGATAGGATTGGAAAACGTGTAGGTGAAGCAATCCTATGCCTTGACTGGGAGGGAACAGGCAACCCGGCGTTCGGTAGCTCTGACTTTGCATGGTGTAAGAGTTGGCTTGACTATGTATACCAGAAAACAGGCGTGCGTCCGCTTCTGTACTGTTCGCAGTCTGTAGCCTATAAATTCAACAATATCGGGAACTACGGACTCTGGATTGCACAGTACGCAGACATGAACGCCACAGGCTATCAGGATAAGCCGTGGAATGAGGGAACTTATACTTGTGCTATCCGGCAGTATAGCTCTTGTGGCAGATTGAATGGATGGGGCGGTAATCTCGACCTGGATAAATTCTATGGCGACAAGGACGCATGGAACAAATACGCCGGAAAAGGAAACACAACCAAACCGGCAGAAACACCGAAACCGACAGTGAATACTCCGAGCGGATCCACGCTTGATCTGGTTGTTGGAGTCATGCAAGGAAAATACGGGGCTGGCGACAACCGCAAGAACGCCCTTGGAACACGGTATAACGAAGTCCAGAGTTTCATCGACCATATCTATTCTGCATCCGTAGATACACTGGTGAACGAAGTGAAAGCTGGCAAATATGGTAACGGTGACACAAGAAAGGTTGTTCTCGGTAGTCGTTACGCAGAAGTCCAGAACAAGATCAACGCTGCGTCTGCTAGAAAATCGAATGAGCAGATCGCACAGGAAGTTCTTGCCGGTAAATGGGGCAACGGAAACGACAGAAAGAATCGTCTTTCAGCTGCCGGATATGACTACAATACAATTCAGAATATCGTGAACGGTAAGTCAGGTGCTTCATCCGCACAGTATTACACCGTGCAAAGTGGTGATACGCTTTCCGGTATTGCAGCTAAGTACGGAACGACATACCAGAAAATTGCACAGCTGAATGGATTGTCTAATCCGAATATGATCTATGCCGGTCAGCGGTTAAGAGTAAAATAATTTTAACTTTCCCCAGTAGAAATACTGGGGATTTTTGTTTATAGAGATGTTTTCATTGAAAAACGTGTTATACTAAAGTATAATATGAGAGCATTACTACCAATGAAAGGAAAAATGAAAATGTCTGGATATAAAAATAAAGAGGAAATAGAAAAAATATTAGAAAGTGTCGATATAACCGGCGAAGCTCCTATTGGGGAACCAGAAAGGCAGTATTATTTTATTAAGAAAGCACGTAAATATGTAAAGGAAATGTCTGAGAAGATAGGACGCACTTTAACCGCGACTACCGTAACCTTTGGGTGTCAGATGAACGCTCGTGACTCGGAAAAGCTGGTCGGTGTTCTGGAACTGATCGGATACAAGGAAGAGCTGGATGAAGAGAAGGCAGATTTTGTTATCTACAACACTTGTACCGTCCGTGAAAATGCAAATCTGCGAGTATACGGACGTCTGGGACAGCTTGGTGCGAAGAAGAAAAAGAATCCGCATATGTTCATCGGACTCTGCGGATGTATGATGCAGGAACCGACTGTTGTAGAGAAGATCAAGAAGAGCTACCGGTTTGTCGATCTGATCTTTGGAACTCACAATATTTATAAATTTGCAGAACTGATCGTGACAAGATTTGAGTCTGAGAGAATGGTGATCGATATCTGGAAGGATACCGATAAGATTGTGGAGGATCTTCCGAGCGAACGTAAATTTTCCTTCAAATCCGGTGTTAATATCATGTTCGGATGTAACAATTTCTGCAGCTACTGTATCGTACCGTATGTGCGTGGACGTGAGAGAAGCCGTAATCCAAAAGATATCGTTCGCGAGATTGAAGGACTTGTGGCAGATGGTGTGGTAGAAGTTATGCTCCTTGGGCAGAACGTAAACTCTTATGGAAAGAATCTGGAAGAGCCGATGACATTTGCACAGCTTCTTCAGGAGATTGAGAAGATTGAAGGACTGGAGAGAATCCGCTTTATGACTTCCCATCCGAAGGATTTATCGGATGAACTGATTGATGTGATGGCACATTCCAAGAAGATATGCAAGCATCTGCATCTTCCGGTTCAGTCAGGAAGCAGCCGGATCCTGCAGAAGATGAACCGCCATTATACCAAGGAGCATTATCTTGAGGTGGTAAGAAAGATTCGCGAAGCAGTGCCGGATATTTCCCTTACAACGGATATTATCGTCGGATTTCCTGGGGAGACAGAGGAAGACTTCCAGGATACTCTGGATATTGTAAGACAGGTGCGTTATGACAGTGCCTTTACTTTTATCTATTCCAAGAGAACAGGAACCCCTGCGGCAGCAATGGAAGATCAGGTTCCTGACGATGTGGTAAAAGACCGTTTTGACCGCCTTTTAAAAGAGGTGCAGCAGATTTCAGCGGAAGTATGCTCTGTACATCAGGGAACCATACAGGATGTGCTGGTAGAAAGTGTCAACGATCATGATTCGTCACTGGTGACAGGACGAATGAGCAACAACCTCCTGGTACATTTCCCGGGAGATGAAAGCATGATCGGTAAGATCGTGACGGTTTACTTAAAAGAGGCAAAAGGCTTCTATTATATGGGCGAGCTTTGTAAATAAATCCAATGATTTGTGATAAAATCCAAAAGAAACGCTCACACTATGTAAGAGATTTGCATAGTGAGGGCGTTTTTTATGGTGAAAAGAGTGAGTAAGAGGGTAAGTGAGATAGTCTTTCTGATAGCAGCAGGGGGAAGCACCTATTATCTGATCGAGATCTGGTTTCGTGGATTTTCTCATTGGACCATGTTTGTGCTTGGGGGAGTTGCATTGACATTTTGCAGTTTTCAGGGCGAGGTAATGCACTGGTCTGAGCCGATGTGGATTCAGATTATCCGGGCAGTGCTTTTCCTGACATCCCTGGAATTTGTGACGGGGATTATCTGCAATAAATGGCTGAAGATCGGAATCTGGGATTACCGGGATCAGCCATTCCAGCTGTATGGTCAGATCTGCCTGCCATTTGTGGTGATGTTTTCGGGACTTTTATGCCTGGCGATCGTGTTTGGAGGAGTGGTGCTCTGGGGCGTATATGGGGAGGAAAAGCCGGAGTTTCATGTGTTGTAAAAGGGACTTAAGCATTTTTTTATATGTGAAAAATGACGAAATTAAGATGAAAAGAGTCGTGGGAAACCAAACTCTTTTCATCTTTTTTTGTGGATGGTTACAAAAATGAGCATAAATGCATTTTGTTAAATGTAAAATGTTGACAATTTTAGAAAAATTCAGTAAGATACAAGAAGATACAAGAAAGGTTCAAGATAAAAAACAAGTGAATATAATCATGGGAAAAGGAGGGCAGCAGGAAAAATCGGGGAAAATATAAACTGTTTTTTATTGAATGAGAAGTATATGTTATTTGGAGGAAAAATAAAAATGAATCAATATGATGAAGCCTTAAAAAAGGAGACCGCGTTTTTAGGTCAGCCTAGGGGGGTGGGGACCCTCAGTTTTGTACAGCTTTGTTCATCTTTCTCAAGTTACGCAATGAGTGCCGTAATGATCTATTACCTGTATGCAAATGCACCTGCAGGTCTTGGATTCGATAAAGCGGATGCAGCACAGTTGATTTCTTTATACGCAACTGTAGTCGGAATGACAACCATCATCGGAAGCTATGTCTGCGACCGTATCCTTGGATGTCGTAGGTCATTGCTTGTAGCCAGAGTTACCGGATTTATCGGTTATACGTTACTTGCATTTCCACTTGGGGTAGTAGGATATGCAGCAGCTATGGGGTGTATGGTATTCGGTTCACTCTTCGCAGGAAGATGTATCGAAACTCTGATCGGTAAATTCTACGATGAGAACGATGGAAGACGTGACAGTGCCTTCACAATTTCTTACGTAATTTCCAATATCGGTGCAGCGGCTCCGGCTCTTGCAGGTGTAATCGCAGCGAAATGCGGATACCACGCAGCATTCGCATTATCAGCAGTTCTCTCATTCTTAGGTACTGTTGCTTATATTGCTACCTACAAAAAATTCTTCGGAAATATCGGTCTGGAACCGGATGATCCGCTTCCGGCAGATAAGAAACGTTCTTTTGTTGTAAAAATGCTTATTGTTGTTGCTATCGTAGGAACAGCTTTAGCAGTTTCATTTGCAACAGGAAAGCTGAAAATATCTTCCTTTGCAAATGTAGTAAGTACTATTTCTATCTTTATCCCGCTTGCTTATCTTGTCTTCATCTACTCAAGCAAGAAGACAGAAAAGCACGAGAAAAAGAAAGTACTTTGCCTGCTTCCGCCATTTATCTGTAACGCCGTTACACTTTTGATCTGGACACAGACAATTTCAATCCTTGCTATCTTCTATGAAGAAAAAGTAAACCGTGTGATCTTCGGAGTAGAAATTCCGGCAGCTTCATTCCAGACAATCCCGGCAATCTTTGCAGTTTGCTTCGGTAGTCTTCTTACCATGCTTTGGACAAAACTTGGCAAGAAACAGCCATTCGGAACAACAAAGATGGGATTTGGAACGATTTTATGGGGACTTGGCGCAATGATCATTGCACTCCTTTATGTCATCTACCCAGGCGATGCAAAAGTAAATGCATGGTGGATCATATTGTTCTATGCAGTACTGATGTTTGCAGAAGGATTTACATGTCCGATCGGTTACTCCATTACAGCAGTAGCAGCACCAAAAGCCTTTGTAACACAGATGATGACTGTATGGTCGATGTCTCAGTCAGTAGGAGCTGCTCTTAACATGATCCTCGTTAACTTCTATAAAGAAGGAAGCGAAGTACCGTTCTTTATCGGAATCGGTGCGGTTGTAGCTATCCTTGGTGCGGCCGTACTCGCTTTCAGCAAGAAGCTTGCAGAAGGAATGGGAATGGAAAGAGAAGCGTAGGAAGTTTCTCGAGAATAAATCAAATAAATGTCCTCTTAAAGAAGAAGTAATAAAAAGTATCGAAAAAAGATCCTTGTCAGGCAGAGATGTTAGGCAAGGATCTTTTAATTCTATAACATTTTGCAATATTTTGTAATAAAGGAGTGTCCTAAGTGCGTATAAATTGATATTGCGTTGATTAAGAGTGATAAGGGAATGACCTGATTTATTTACACAGAAATTGGTATAGATAAGTCAAGTCATTTATTGTGCAGTATATCTGGTTATGGTAATATAAAGATATGAATTTTTCAAAAGAAAAGAGAATAAAAATGAATTTAACAAGTACAAGTAAGTTTGTAAGTTTAATCCTGCGCCATAAACCAGAAACAATTGGAATTCAGTTATGTGTTGCAGGATAAATACGAAATAAGAAATGTTTTTTTGATCGGATGGAATGTGATTTTTGAGCTTGTCTTGAAATGAATTTGAAAATTTGTTAAGATGTAACAAGTGGTCATCTGTCCAATTGAAGAAAGGACAGGTGAGCGTTATGGCTAAGGAGCTGAATGGAAAAGAGTTTGATAAAATACAAAATAAGTAAAGAAATTTATAAAAGAGAAGAGAAAATATTCGTAAAAATTTCATATTTCTGATGTGGGATTAGGGATTAGAATAATTATTTTTATAAATTCAATACTATTGATTTGATTTAGGATTAAAAGTGAAATTACCTGAATGTGCGAGAGAATATTGAAAATTCAATTTTCTCGCATATTATCAGATAAAAATAAAGAAAAGTACGAAATATTGCACGAATTGTCATGCAATATGTGACTAAAAACAGTAAGGGAATAGTATAAGAAAAGCACAAAAAACATGGCTAAAACATGGTTGAAAATATAGAAAAAAGTGCTGAAACCCTTGTAAAATAAGGAGATTTTGATATGACTGGTGAACTTACACCGATGATGAAGCAATATATGCAGACAAAAGAGGAATATAAGGATTGTATACTCTTTTACCGCTTAGGAGATTTTTATGAAATGTTCTTTGACGATGCTCTCACAGCATCAAAAGAGCTGGAAATCACTCTGACCGGAAAGAACTGCGGACTGGAAGAACGGGCACCGATGTGCGGAATCCCGTACCACGCAGTTGACAGTTATCTGAACCGTCTGGTATCAAAAGGCTATAAGGTAGCAATCTGTGAGCAGGTAGAAGATCCGAAAACAGCAAAAGGAATTGTAAAACGGGAAGTTATCCGTGTAGTAACACCTGGAACCAACCTGGATACTCAGGGACTGGATGAAACAAAGAACAATTACATTATGTGTATTGTCTATATGGCAGACCGGTACGGACTTTCGATTGCGGATGTTACAACCGGGGAATATCTGGTGACAGAACTGGATTCCCAGACAAAACTGTTGGATGAGCTTTACAAATTTATGCCGTCTGAGATTGTCTGCAATGAAGCATTTTACATGAGTGGAATGGATCTGGATGATCTGAAAAACCGCCTGCATATGGCAATTTATTCACTGGAAGCATGGTATTTTGATGATGCACTCTGCCGGGAAACTTTGCAGGAGCATTTTAAGGTGGCTTCTCTTGAAGGGATTGGACTTTCGGATTGTGAATGTGGCATGATCGCATCTGGTGCGCTTTTAAAATATCTGGAAGAAACGCAGAAGAATTCTCTGTCCCACATGAGCCGGCTGACACGTTATGCAACCGGAAATTACATGGTTCTGGACAGTGCTACAAGACGCAATCTGGAACTGGTTGAGACTTTACGTGAAAAGCAGAAAAGAGGTTCACTTCTGTGGGTACTTGATAAGACAAAGACAGCAATGGGAGCGAGAACCCTTCGAAAATATGTAGAACAGCCGTTGATCGACAAAGAATCCATTGTCAAAAGGCTGGATGCAGTTGCGGAGCTGAAGGATAACGCTATTTGCAGAGAAGAAATCCGGGAATATTTGAATCCGGTGTACGATCTGGAGCGTCTGGTTGGGAAAATCACCTATCAGTCCGCAAATCCAAGAGACCTGATCGCATTTCAGAGTTCCCTTTCCATGCTGCCGTCAGTAAAATACATATTAAAAGACATGGAAAGTGATCTTTTGAGGGAAATTTATGAAGAACTGGATCCGCTGGAAGAGCTTTGTGATCTGGTCGGACGGGCAATCCAGGAAGAACCGCCGCTTGCTATGAAAGAAGGCGGAATCATCAAAGATGGTTATAATGATGAAGTAGACCGTCTTCGAAAAGCAAAATCGGAAGGAAAGAACTGGCTCGCTGATCTGGAGACCAGGGAACGGGAAAAGACCGGGATTAAAAACCTGCGGATCCGCTATAATAAAGTATTTGGTTATTATCTGGAAGTTACCAATTCGTTCAAGGAGCTGGTTCCGGATTATTATACAAGAAAGCAGACCCTTGCCAATGCAGAGCGTTACATCATTCCGGAACTGAAAGAGCTGGAAGATACGATTTTAGGAGCAGAGGACAAACTGTGTGCACTGGAATATGAGCTTTACTGTGAGGTGAGAAATACGATCGCAGCAGAGCTGACCAGGATACAGAGAACAGCAAAGGCGGTTGCAAAGCTGGATGTGATAGCTTCTCTTGCACTGGTTGCCGAGCGCAACAATTATGTACGCCCGAAAATCAATGAAAAGGGCGTGATCGACATTCGTGATGGGCGCCATCCGGTTGTGGAAAAGATGATTCCAAACGATATGTTTATCGCCAATGATACGTATCTGGACGATAAAAAGCAGCGGATTTCCATCATTACCGGTCCAAACATGGCTGGTAAATCCACCTATATGCGTCAGGCGGCGCTGATCGTACTGATGGCACAGCTGGGATCCTTTGTGCCGGCATCTTCGGCAAATATCGGGCTTGTAGACCGTATTTTCACCCGTGTAGGGGCATCGGATGACCTGGCGAGCGGGCAGAGTACTTTTATGGTAGAGATGAACGAGGTGGCGAATATTTTGCGAAATGCAACAAACAAGAGTCTTCTGATCCTGGATGAGATCGGAAGAGGAACCAGTACCTTTGACGGACTGAGTATCGCATGGGCGGTTGTCGAGTATATCAGCAACAGCAAGCTTCTGGGAGCAAAGACTTTATTTGCCACCCATTATCATGAGCTTACCGAACTGGAAGGCAAGATCAGCAATGTCAACAACTATTGTATTGCAGTCAAAGAAAAGGGCGATGATATCGTATTCCTGCGTAAGATCGTAAAGGGCGGAGCAGACAAGAGTTATGGTATTCAGGTCGCAAAGCTTGCAGGCGTGCCGGATCCGGTCATTAACCGTGCCAAGGAGATTGTGGAAGAGTTGGTAACGGCGGATATCACCGGCAAGGTCAAGGATATTGCAGTACAGGGCAGTGAGACAAAGAAAAAGCCGCAGAAGAAACTGGACGAGGTAGATCTGACACAGTTTTCTCTGTTTGATACCGTAAAAGATGATGATGTGTTAAATGAGTTAAAGGAACTTGATATCAGCCATATGACGCCGATGGACGCGATGAATAAACTGTATCAGCTACAGAACAAGCTGCGTAACAGATGGCAGGCCTGATGAATAGAAAGGAAAAAATCGAATGCCGCATATAGAATTGCTGGATCAGATTACAATTGATAAAATAGCAGCCGGGGAAGTAATCGAACGCCCGGCTTCTGTTGTGAAAGAGCTGGTGGAAAACGCAATTGACGCAGGTTCTACGGCAGTGACCGTGGAAATCGAAGAGGGCGGGATCTCTTTGATGAGGATCACGGATAATGGTTGTGGAATTGCAAAGCAGGACGTGGAAAATGCATTCCTGCGTCATTCAACCAGTAAAATCCGCAGTGCCGAGGATTTGATGCATTTGTCATCACTCGGATTCCGCGGAGAAGCGCTGTCAAGTATTTCAGCAGTTGCAAGGGTAGAACTGATTACCAAGACAAGAGAAGATGTATTTGGAACCAAATATATTATAGAGGGCGGAAAAGGAAGAACGCCGGAGGATACCGGTGCGCCGGATGGAACGACTTTTCTGGTGCGTCAGCTGTTTTTCAATACACCTGCCAGACGCAAATTCCTGAAAACGCCGATGACAGAGGCAAGCCATATCAGTGATCTGCTGACCAGACTTGCCCTTTCCCATCCGGATATTTCCTTCCGGTTTATCAACAATGGACAGGTAAAACTGCATACTTCCGGGAACGGGAAAATGAAAGATGTCATTTACCACATTTACGGACGGGAAATTGCGAACAATCTGATCCCACTGGAATTTGAAAAAGATGGTGTAAGGTTGTCCGGATATCTGGGAAAGCCAGTGATTAACCGTGGAAACCGTAATTTTGAAAATTATTTTGTCAACGGGCGTTATGTAAGGAACAGCATTCTCGCAAAAGCGATTGAAGATGGATACAAAGATTTTACTATGCAGCATCGTTATCCGTTTGTTGCATTCCGGATTGAGATCGATCCGGAAAAAATTGATGTAAATGTGCATCCATCCAAGATGGAACTCAGGTTCAGCAACCAGCAGGGGATTTACAATCTGCTTTATGAGGCAATCAGTAAGGGACTGCATGAGCCGGAGCTGATCCCAGAAGTAGAAATGTCGGAGATCAAAGTACCGGGAATGTCTGAGGAAAGACAGGAAAAGAAAACTGTTATAAGAGATGCAGGGAATCCATATCGGACAGGTGGAACTTCACCTAAGGTGGGAAAGAGTTCCGTCCAGGAGGGCTCAGGGCAGACGGCATCCTGGTCGCGGTCAGAGATGCCGCCTGCGGAACTTCAGACACAGAAGAATGCAGAAAAGACAGTCGCAACCGGTGACAAAAAGCTGGATTATTTTATGCAGAAGATGAGGGAGCGGGTTTATGCCGGTCATCTTGCAGAAGCAAAAGAAGAACAAGAGAAGGATATCGATGCCAAAGAGTCAAAGATGGCTGCGTTAGATGAAAATCCGTCTGCAGATATCCGGAATGAAGGAACAGAAAACAGAGCGTATTCTGATAAAAGTGAAGAAAAAACAGAGCGCGATCCAGAAAAAACAGAGCCAGATCTGTTCCTGGAGGATTTGAAAGCAGAAAAACCAAAACAATTAAACCTGTTTGAAGAACAGATTTTAAAGAAAGAGGCAAGACAGGAATACCGGATCATCGGACAGGTCTTTGAAACCTACTGGCTGATCCAATATCGCGACAGTCTCTATATTATTGATCAGCATGCCGCACATGAAAGAGTCCTTTATGAAAAGACTCTTTCAGGAATGAAGAAGAGAGAGTATACTTCGCAATATTTGAGCCCACCGATCATCCTGAGTCTTTCCATGCAGGAAATCAATGTGCTGGAGACTTTTAAAGATCGTTTTACGGAAATCGGGTTTGAGATTGAACCTTTTGGCGGTGATGAGTATGCGGTGCGTGCAATTCCTGATAACCTGTTTGGAATTGCGAAAAAGGAACTGCTTCTTGAAATGCTGGATTCCCTGTCAGATGGTCTGTCCACCAGTCTGGAGCCGGAATCAATTGACGAAAAGATTGCGTCCATGTCCTGTAAGGCAGCTGTCAAAGGAAATATGAAGCTGTCCTATGCGGAAATGGATGAGCTGATCAATGAACTCCTGTCCCTTGACAACCCATATCATTGTCCGCATGGCAGACCAACGATTATAGCAATGACGAAGCGGGAGTTAGAAAAGAAATTTAAGCGTATTGTTTAGGAGAAGAAAATGACACAGTTAGCAGAAAAGAAAAAGCCGCTGATCATTCTGACAGGGCCGACTGCTGTTGGGAAAACGGCTGCGTCGATCGGTCTTGCAAAAGCAATTGGAGGAGAGATCATCTCGGCAGATTCGATGCAGGTATACCGGCACATGGATATCGGTTCGGCGAAGATCATGCCGGAGGAGATGGATGGTGTGAAACACCATCTGATCGATGTCCTGGAGCCTGAAGCGGAATTTAATGTGGCTGTTTTTCAAAAGATGGCAAAAGAAGCAATGGAAGGGATTTATGAAAGAGGGAACATTCCAATCGTAGTTGGCGGTACGGGATTTTATATTCAGGCTCTTTTATATGATATTGATTTTGAAAAAGGGGAAGAAAATACGGAATACCGAAGAAAACTGGAAATATATGCCAGGGAGCAGGGAGCGCAGGCACTTCATGACCGGCTTCGGGAAGTAGATTCGAAATCAGCCGATGCAATTCATGCCAATAACGTAAAACGGGTGATTCGGGCTCTGGAATATTATCACGAGACAGGAATGCAGATTTCAGAGCATAATGAGACAGAACGGGAGAAAAAATCCCCATATCAGTTTGCATATTTTGTGCTGAATGATGTAAGGAGTCATTTGTATGAAAGGATTGACCGACGTGTGGATCTGATGGTGGAGCAGGGACTGGTAGATGAGGTGGCTGCTTTAAAGGTCAGAGGATGCACAAGGGAAATGGTTTCAATGCAGGGACTTGGATATAAGGAAATTCTGGATTATCTGGATGGAAAGGATTCACTTGAAGAAGCGGTAACGATCCTGAAAAGGGATACCCGTCATTTTGCAAAACGCCAGTTGACCTGGTTCCGCAGAGAGAGGGATGTGAACTGGATCCGGAAAGAGGAATTCGGATACGATGAAGAGAAAATTTTGCAGGCAATGCTTGCGATACTGAAAGAAAAGGAGATTACAGACTAATGGATATCAGTCAGGAAATACAGAAATTATATGGACAGACCGGAATTTCACCGGAAGTTCATGCATTTGGAGAACAAATTGAAAAATCACTGAAAGAACGTTTTGATAAGATCGATAAGATGGCAGAGTTGAACCAGCTGAAGGTCATTCATGCCATGCAGGAAGCAAGAGTAAATGCAGAATGCTTCAACTATGCATCCGGCTATGGATACAATGATTTCGGAAGAGATACGCTGGAAAAGGTGTATGCGAATGTTTTTCATACCGAAGATGCACTGGTAAGACCACAGATTACCTGCGGAACCCATGCACTTGCTTTAACACTTTCTGCAAATTTAAGACCTGGTGATGAACTGCTTTCCATCGCAGGAAAGCCGTATGACACACTGGAAGAGGTCATTGGAATCCGCCCATCCACAGGTTCCCTTGCAGAATATGGAGTAATCTATAATCAGGTGGACCTGCTGCCGGACGGAAGCTTTGACTTTGATTCGATTGAAAAAGCGATTGGTGAGAAAACAAAGCTGATCACGATTCAGCGTTCCAAAGGATATCAGACAAGACCGAGTTTTTCTGTGGATCAGATTGGGGAAGCAATCGCATTTGTCAAGAAGATCAAACCGGAAGTCATCTGTATGGTGGATAACTGCTATGGTGAATTCGTAGAAGAAAAGGAGCCAAGTGATGTGGGCGCGGATCTGGTTGTCGGTTCTCTGATCAAGAATCCGGGTGGCGGACTTGCCCCGATCGGTGGCTATGTGGCTGGAAGAAAGGATCTGATCGAGCAGTGTGCTTACCGCCTGACTTCTCCGGGACTTGGAAAAGAAGTGGGGGCTTCTCTTGGTGTGATGCAGTCATTCTATCAGGGACTTTTTCTTGCACCGACGGTTGTTGCAGGTGCATTAAAAGGAGCTATTTTTGCAGCGAATGTATATGAAAAGCTTGGTTATGCAGTTGTACCGGACGGAAAAGAGGAACGCCACGATATCATTCAGGCAGTAACACTTGGAAGTGCGGAAGGTGTAATCGCATTCTGCCAGGGAATCCAGGCGGCGGCACCAGTTGACAGTTATGTAACACCGGAACCGTGGGCAATGCCGGGATACGACAGTGATGTGATCATGGCGGCAGGGGCATTTGTACAGGGCTCGTCCATCGAACTGAGCGCAGATGGACCGATCAAAGAACCGTATGCAGTATATTTCCAGGGAGGTCTTACCTGGGCGCATGCAAAACTTGGTATTTTAATGTCTCTTCAGAAGTTATATGAAAAAGGAATTGTAAAGGAATTATAGAATGAAAAAAAGAGTCATCATCATCGGCGGCGGAGCAGCTGGCAGTATGGCTGCACTTACGGCGGCACAGAATGGTGCAGATGTACTGCTTCTGGAACAGAATGAAATGATTGGCAGAAAAATACTGTCAACGGGTAATGGCAGATGCAACTTTACCAATCGCTTTCAGGATCCATCCTGCTATCGAAGCGACAATAGCGGATTTGCATGGAAATCAATCGGAAAATTTTCAGAGCCTGAGACAACGTCTTTTTTTGAAAATCTTGGAATTTATCCGAAGGATAAAAATGGCTATCTGTATCCCTGGTCCGAACAGGCCTCGGCAGTGAGGGAAGCGCTGGAGTCTTCGCTGGAACTGGCAAAGGTCCGGATTCATGCCGGAGTACGCGTATTTGGGATCATACCAAAGAAAAACGGTTTTCAGATCAGTTTTTCAAAAGACGGAAAAAAAGGAATGATTTCCGGTGAGGCTGTGATCCTTGCGACCGGATCGAAGGCAGCTGCAAAGCTTGGAAGTGACGGAAGTGGGTATGACCTGGCAAAAATGCTGGGACATAAACTGGTTCCGGTTGTCCCGGCTCTGGTACAGCTCCGTTGCAGGGAAAAGCTGTACAGGCAGGTTGCAGGCGTGCGTACTCATGGAAAAGTAACGGTTTTTATCGACGGGACAGAAAAGGCTTCCGATATTGGCGAGCTACAGCTTACAGATTATGGTATTTCCGGGATCCCGGTCTTTCAGATCAGCCGTTATGCGGCGAGAGGTCTGTATGAAAAGAAAGAAGTTTTTGCAGAGCTGGATTTTATGCCGGATTTTGGAGATTTAGAATTTTTGCAGATGTTAAAGGAACGAAAGATAAGGCTGGATGGTCTTGTGATGGAACAGTATTTTAATGGGTTGTTCCACAAAAAGCTTGCCGGTGCGCTTCTGAAGAGAATTGGAATTTCGGGAACAATGCCGGTGCATGACCTTAGTGAAGCGAATCTGGAAAGACTTTGCCGGATCTGTAAGCATTTCCGGACTTATATTGATAAGACAAATCCGTTTGAACAGGCGCAGATCTGTGCAGGCGGTGTAGATACAAGAGAAATTGATCCGGATACGATGGAGTCGGAGCTTGTAAAAGGACTTTATTTTGCGGGAGAAATTCTGGATGTAGATGGAATCTGCGGAGGTTACAATCTGCAGTGGGCATGGACCAGTGGTTATCTGGCAGGGAAAGGAGCGGCAAATGCTTAGAATCAGTCAGCTGAAGCTTCCGGTTACGCATACGGAAGAGGATTTGAAGAAAAAGATTGAGCACACACTGATGTGCAGGACAGAAGAGGTTCAGAGCTATGAGATTATCAAGCAGTCTCTGGATGCCAGAAAGAAGCCGGAGCTGTTCTATGTCTATACTGTGGATGTAAAAGCGGACAATGAAAAGCAGCTCTTGAAGATGCTTACCCGAAAAAAGCGTGCGGGCAATGTGCAACTCCATGAAGCAATGCCATATATTTTTCCGGCAGGAGGCAACGAAAAATTGAAGTCACGTCCGGTGGTTGTCGGATGCGGCCCTGCCGGACTTTTCTGTGCATATTTTCTTGCAGAATATGGATATCGGCCGGTTCTTCTGGAACAGGGGGCACCGGTGGAAGAACGACAGAAAGATGTTGAGGAGTTCTGGAAGACGGGGGTACTGAAACCGGATTCTAATGTGCAGTTTGGAGAAGGCGGAGCAGGGACGTTTTCAGACGGAAAACTAAATACACTGATCAAGGATCCGGTGGGGCGCAATCGTAAGGTGCTGGAGATTTTCGTGGAAAACGGAGCACCAAAAGACATTCTTTATGTAAATAAACCACACATTGGAACGGATATTCTACGGACTGTAATCAGAAATATGCGTGAGAAAATCCTTGCGTGGGGTGGTGAAATCCATTTCCATACACAGATGACAGAGCTCCTTTTTACAGAAGATACAAAGCGGATCAGAGGGATCATATATGAAGATCTTCTGAAAAAAGAAAAAGAAGAAATACAGACGGAGACGCTGGTTCTGGCACCGGGACACAGTGCGCGGGAGACCTTTGCGATGCTCTTCGGGAAAAAGGTTCCGATGGAGGCAAAATCCTTTGCGGTTGGTGTACGCGCAGAACACCCGCAGGAGCTGATCAATCATTCCCAGTATGGGGATGCAAAGGCATCTCTTCCGGCGGCAGCCTATAAGCTGACTGCGAAACTGCCGGATGGAAGAGGTGTATATTCGTTCTGTATGTGTCCGGGAGGCTATGTGGTTAATGCGTCTTCGGAGGAGGGATATCTTGCGGTCAACGGAATGAGCTATCATGCCCGTGACAGCCGCAATGCCAACAGTGCAATCGTTGTGACGGTTACACCGGAGGATTTTGAAAGCGACCATCCCCTTGCCGGAATTGCATTCCAGAGAGAACTGGAAAAGGAAGCTTACGAAGCAGGAAAAGGAAAAATCCCGGTACAGAGATACGGGGATTTTTACCGGAGTGTGACCGGAAAAGAAAAGGAAAAGACCGATGCAGAGGTCTGGTATCAGGGGCATGAGCCATGTATGAAGGGTGCGTATGAAGAGACAGACCTGGCGGGGATTTTTCCGGCAAAGATCGGTAGCGCGCTGGTGGACGGGATAGAAGATTTTAACAAGAAAATTCGAGGATTTTCGCATCCTCTTTCCATTCTTTCCGGAGTGGAGAGCAGAACCTCTTCGCCGGTACGGATCGTAAGAGATAATCATTCGCTGGAAAGCGTGATTGGAGGACTTTATCCTTGCGGAGAGGGCGCAGGATATGCCGGCGGGATTACATCGGCGGCAGCAGACGGTATTAAAATCGCAGAAAAAATTCGACAAAAACATGCACCGTTTTTATAGAAAACAGCTGTGTTAAGAAAAAAATAATATTTAAAAAGTCTATACACGTTTTTTAAAATATGCTAAAATGATACCAGTTTGTGATTCAAAAGAGGAGGAGTACAGATGAGAGGAGCCGGAAGTAAGAATGCCTGGGCTTTATTTTTGCTGATTCTGGCAGGGATTGTTCTGGGTGGCTTTATCGGTGTGCTTGCAGAAGGGGTTCCAGCACTTAGCTGGCTTTCTTATGGACAGACTTTCGGGGTAGAGACACCGATTGTTTTGAACCTCGGACTTGTCGTTATTACGTTTGGTCTTACGATTAAGATCACGATCGCAAGCATTATTGGAGTGATTATCTCCATATTCATTTATCGTTTCTTATAGGATGTATAAAGCATCCCATATACAAGGGTGGAGAGTCTGGTGTGAATCAACAAATCCTGCAAAAGGATGAATCAAAAAAATACCATTCGAGAAATGTTATCAGAAGAGCGGCCATATGAAAAATGTGAACGTTTTGGGGCGGGCAGTTTAACAGATATTGAATTGCTCGCTGTTCTGTTAAGGACTGGAACAAAGGGAGAGAGTGCACTGGATCTTGCCAGGAAGCTTTTTTATCCTGGAGAAGGTACACAGCCACAAACCAAAGCCCATCTTCAAAGCTGGACAAAAGAAGAACTGCTGAAAATCAGTGGAATCGGAAGAGTAAAGGCTATTCAGATTTTATGCCTTTGTGAGCTTTCCAAGAGAATGTCCCAGCTTTCGGCCAGAGAAGATCTGGATTTTTCAAGACCGGATACAATTGCAGCATATTATATGGAAGATATGCGCTATTACAGGCAGGAGCATTTGAAACTGCTGATGCTGAATACGCGTTCCAGGCTGATCGGAGAAAGTGAAATTTCGAGAGGGACAGTGAATATGTCCGTAATTTCTCCGAGAGAACTCTTTATAGAGGCATTGCAAAAGAACGCAGTCTATATTATACTGTTGCACAATCATCCAAGTGGTGATCCGATGCCGAGCAGGGAAGACATTCTTGTGACGCAGCGCATCCGGGAGGGCGGAAGTCTTCTTGGAATTGAACTTCTGGATCATATCATTATTGGTGATAACTGCTATGTATCACTCGCAGAGCAGAAGCTGCTTAAGGAAAAGTAGTATGGAAAGGAACTTTAGATTATGGCGCGAAATATTTACGGTCTTGATCTCGGGACTTATGAGATCAAGGTGTATGATAAAAAGCAGGACAGTACGTGGAAAGAGAAGAATGTAATTGCTATTGTGGACGGAAAAGAGATCTTGGCTGTCGGCGATGAAGCATATGCGATGTTCGAGAGAACACCGGGAAATATTGAAGTGGTGTTTCCGATGAAAGAAGGTGTAATCAGCAGATTTACGGATATGCAGTATCTTCTTCAGAATCTGCTGAAGAAAGAGCGCCGTTTTGCAAGAGGATCAGAATATCTGATCGCAGTACCTACGGATGTCACAGAAGTTGAAAAAAGGGCGTTTTTTGATCTGGTTGTTCATTCAACGGCGAAAGCAAAAGAAGTGAGTATTGTAGAACGCGGAGTTGCGCAGTGTATCGGAATGGGAGTTGATGTCAGGAAGACGAAAGGGATGCTGATCGCTGATTTTGGTGCGGCTACAACCGAATTATCTGTAGTAGGTTCAGGTGGCATGGTACTTAATAAAATGCTTAAGATCGGCGGTATGACATTTGATGTGGCAGTTCAGAATATGGTCCGCCGGAATTATGATTTTCTGATCGGAAGACAGACAGCCGAGGCTCTCCGGAAACGTTTTGGAGTGCTTGGCGGAAACGGAAAAGCTTCCATGGTGATTGCCGGACGTAATCTGGTTGTTGGTGTACCAAGATACCAGGAAATTCCAAGCAGTGCGGTACGGGCTGCGATGAAAGAATCTCTGGAAGCCTGCACTTCGCAGATTGGGCAGTTGATTGAACGTACCCCACCGGAGGTAGCCCGTTCAATCAGAAAGAATGGAATCTGTCTGACGGGTGGCGTTTCCCGGTTACCGGGGCTTGACCGGTACATAGAAGCTGTGACAGGATATCCGGTGCATGTGGCTGCTAAGCCGGATCTGTGTGCAGTAGAAGGACTGCGACGAATGATCAATTCAAAAGAACTTAAAAAACTTTCGTACTCAATGTTGGATGAAAATTATAGGTGGATAAGATAGATGAAAAGAAAGAATCAATTTTCGACATCAAATAAATACTGGTTGCTGATCCTTGTTATCATATGTATTGTACTGATGGGACTTTCCGGATTTGCAGAGTCCGGGAAAGGACCGCTTTCCTGGGCAGCAGGTTACACGATCGTGCCGATGCAGAAAGGAATCAACCGTGTCGGGATGTGGATCGGCGATGTTTCTGAGAATTTTGCAACACTTCAGGAAGTAAAAAAAGAAAACAAAGAACTGAAATCCCGCCTGGAGGAGATGACGACTGAGAATAACCGGTTGCAGCAGAATTCAGCAACGCTGGAAAGATATAAAGAATTATATAAGATGGATCAGAATACAGCGGATTATCCGAAAGTTGCTGCGAATGTAATCGCCAGTGAGAATAGCAACTGGTTTTCGAAATTTACGATCGATAAGGGAAGCAATGATGGAATCAGGGAAGATATGAATGTCTTATCTGGAACCGGACTGGTCGGAATTGTCACAGAAGTCGGACCGAACTGGGCAACAGTAAGTTCGATTATCGATGATAAAAATGTAAGTGCCATGATCCTGACAACCTTTGACAAATGTATTGTAAGCGGAGATCTGCAGACGGTGCAGGACGGACTTTTAAAATTTGAACAGCTTGCCAATAATGAAAATGAAGTGGCGGTTGGAGAACAGGTTGTAACATCGAATATCAGCAGCAAATATCTGCAGGGACTTCTGGTTGGATATATTTCAGAGGTGAATGTAGATTCCAATAACCTGACAAGATCCGGATATATCATTCCGGCAACGGATTTTAAGGAATTACAGGAAGTTCTTGTTATTACAACAACAAAGCAGGATCTGATCGATGGAAAAGGTGAAAGTGGAAGCGATAACGGAGGCGAATAGACATGAAAAAGATTAAAAGGATCCTGATCTGTGCGGTGTTGATCATTGTCTGTTTTCTTCTGGAGACAACGGTGTTTCAAAAACTGACGTTTGCCTCAATTATTCCGAATCTCCTGATAATCGTGACGTCTTCATTTGGATTTATGAGGGGACAAAAAGAGGGAATGATCATCGGCTTTTTCTGTGGACTTTTAAAAGATATACTAGGTGGAGATCTGCTTGGGTTTTATGCGCTGATCTATATGCTGATCGGATATGGCAACGGATTTTTCCAGAGAGTATTTTATGATGAAGACATCAAGCTCCCGTTGGCGCTTATTGCCGGCAGTGAGTTTTTATATGGTATGGTGATTTATGTACTTTTATTCATGTTGAAAAGTGATTTCCATTTTTTGAATTATCTGAGACATGTGATCATGCCGGAACTGGTTTATACGATTCTGGTTACACTTGTTCTGTATCAGATCATTCTGCATATTAACCGAAGACTTGAAGAAGAAGAAAAAAGGAGTGCTAGCAGATTTGTTTGATTTATTGGATCGTCTGAAAAGATGGTTTATCGACTTGGTAAAATCTAGAGTGTTTGTGCTGATGCTTGTGTTTATTGTGCTTTCTGCAATCTTGATACAGCGTGTGTTTGTTTTACAGATCGTAAATGGACAGGCATATCTGGATGACTATAAGCTTCAGATCCAGAAAACAAAAGAGGTACAGGGAACCAGAGGCCGCATCCTGGACCGGAACGGAGTGGTTCTGGCAGATAACAAGCTCGCATATTCCGTCACGATTGAAGATAACGGTGACTATGATACGGTCAAAGAGAAAAATAAAATCATCAATGCAACAATTGAAAAAGTGATCAGTATTGTTGAATCGAATGGAGATTCTATTGTCAATGATTTCAAAATTATTCTCAATGATAACGGAGAATATGCTTATTCCATGACAAGCGAGGTGCAGCGTCTGCGATTCCTTGCGGATGTGTTTGGAAAAGCAACCATTGATAAGCTCAGTGACAAGCAGAAGGCATACAGTGCGGCAGATCTGATGCATTATCTCTGTACAGATGAGACCTACGGCTATGGGCTGGACGAACAAAAAATGTCCAAAGAAGAAATCCTGAAGCTGGTAACAATCCGGTATTCCATGGGACTGAATCGCTATCAGAAGTATGTGGCTACAACGGTTGCAAGTGATGTCAGTGAAAGTACAACGGCTGCTATCATGGAGAACCTGGATACGCTTCAGGGAGTTAACATTGAAGAGGATTCAATCCGTTATTATCCGGACAGCAAATATTTTGCGTCTATTCTTGGTTATACGGGCGTGATTTCACAGGATGAATATGATGCGCTGGATGAAAAGGAGCAGGACTCGTATTCTCTTACTGATGTGGTTGGAAAAGCAGGGCTGGAGCAGACCCTGGATAAAACACTTCAGGGTGAAAAAGGTGAAATCAAACTTTATGTTAACAGTGTGGGAAAGGTTATTGAGTCCAAGCAGGGGAAAAAGGCAAAGGCAGGAAATGATGTCTATCTTTCTATTGATGCCAATCTGCAAAAGGCAGCTTATGATCTCCTGGAAGAAAAGCTTGCCGGAATCATCCTTTCCAATCTGACTACGTCTCTGACCTATGACCGTACACAGGCAGAAGAGGGAAGTGATGTGAAGATACCGATTGGTGATGTTTACAATGCGTTTATTTCCAATGAGATCCTGAATGTGGGACATTTTGAGGCTGCGGATGCCGGGGAGACTGAGAAAAGTGTGTATGCGTCATTTTCTTCCAAAAAGGAGGCAGTGCTTGCAGATGTGATGGCACAACTGAGTGATTCGGGTGCGCCGGCATACAAAGACTGTGATGAGGATATGCAGGCATATCTCAGTTATATTATCAGTACTGTACTTACCCAGAATGCAGCAATCATCCAGAAGGATTCGATTGATACCAGTGATTCTACCTATATTGCATGGGAAAATGATGAGAGCATCAGCCTCTATACTTACCTGAATTATGCGATCTCCAAGAACTGGATCGATACATCAAAACTGACTGATTATATGAACAGTGACAGTGAGTATTCGGATCAGAACGAAGTGTATCAGGGGATTCTGGCGTATATCAGTGCAAATCTTCCAAAGGATTCTGGATTTGACAAACTGATCTACAAATATATGATACGCAATGAAGAAATCACAGGAAGCCAGATCGGTATGATGCTTTATGAGCAGGGAATTCTGGATTATGATGAAGATGTTTATAATAAGCTTGCGGATGGTACAATGACTGCCTATGATTTCATGTATTCCAAGATTGAAGATCTGGAAATCACACCGGGACAGCTTGGGCTGGAACCATCTACCGGATCAGTTGTAGTAACTGACACGAAGACCGGACAGCTTCTTGCCTGTGTATCCTATCCGGGATATGATAATAACCGACTTGCAAATACCATGGATTCAGGCTATTATACAAAGCTTTTAAATGATCAGTCGGCACCGTTATATAACAATGCGACGCAGGAGAAGACGGCACCGGGATCTACTTACAAACCACTGGTTGCTGTTGCCGGACTGACAGAAGGCGTCATTGATACCAGTACGTATATCAGCTGTGGCGGACTCTATGAGAAAATTTCACCGAGTCCACGATGCTGGATTTATCCTGGGTCACATGGAAGTCTGAATGTGACGAGTGCGATCCAGCATTCCTGCAATATGTTCTTCTATGAAGTTGGATACCGTCTGGGACTTGCAAACCAGATGCTCAGTAATGCAAAGAGCAGCGAGTCGGGATATTCTTCTGACCAGGGATGTGAGACGCTTCTGAAGTATGCGACTATGTTTGGACTGAACCAGACAACGGGAATCGAAATTCCGGAATCGTCACCTCAGGTATCTGATCAGGACTCTGTACGTTCTGCAATCGGTCAGGGTACCAATAACTATACGACAACCCAGCTTGCAAGATATGTTACAGCAATTGCAAACAGAGGAACTGTTTATAATCTTTCCCTTCTGGATCATGTGGAAAATAAGGATGGTAAGGTAACAAAAACTTACGAACCGGATGTGCTGAACCAGATAGAGGGTGTTTCCGGAAATACATGGGATGCTGTTCAGTCGGGAATGCGGGCAGTTGTAACCAGCAACAGTACCTATTCCTCACTGGGAGATATTACCATGTCAGGTAAAACCGGTACGGCACAGCAGAGTACTACACATCCGGATCACGGTCTGTTTGTTGGATATGCGCCAAGTGACGATCCGGAAGTCGCATTTGCGATCCGTATCAAAAATGGTTATGAATCTTTATATCCGTCAGAGATTGGAAGAGACCTGATGCGCTATTATTATGGAGAGACAAGCCGTGATGAGCTGATCACAGGGCATGCATCAGCAGCAGGTTCATCATCGACACATGGAGACTAATTGAGGGGGATCACAGGTATGAAACAGAAAGTCATCATTAAAAGTAATAAATACGGTCTGATTGTTCATATGGATCCTGATGCAGAGTATACAGAGATTCTGAAGGAATTGAGAGAAAAATTTACCGAATCTGCCCGCTTTTTCAAAGATGCGACCATGGCGGTAACGTTTGAAGGGCGGATTCTTACAAAACCACAGGAAGAAGAGGTCATCGGTCTGATCACTGATGTCGCTCATATCCATATTGTCTGTATTTTTGATACTAATGAAAATACAGAAAGATTATACAAAAAAGTAGTAGAAGACTCTCTTAACAGTTTATCCAGAAAAGAAGGTCAGTTCTACAAAGGTACGCTCAGACAAAGGCAGGTACTGGAGACAGAGCAGAGTATTATTATACTTGGCGATGTAGAGTTTGGTGCAACCGTAGTATCCAAGGGCAATATTGTTGTGCTGGGAGCGGTAAGGGGAACGGTACATGCCGGGGCAACAGGAGATCGTGATGCGTTTATTACGGCGTTGTCGATGAGACCGCATGTGATGAAGATTGCAGATATTGTATCAACACATACATATCTTCAGGACGAAACCGTAAGACCAAGTATCGCCCGTCTTGACGGCAAGCGCATTTATATCGATCCACTGGAGAATTTAGAGTGGTAGGAGGATCTGAAAAATGGGTGAAATTATTGTAGTGACATCGGGAAAAGGCGGTGTCGGAAAAACAACAACGACAGCAAATATAGGTGCCGGACTTTCAAAGCTCGGGAAAAAGGTACTGGTGATCGATACGGATCTGGGCCTTCGGAATCTGGATGTTGTCATGGGACTTGAAAACCGGATCGTATATAATCTGGTCGATGTGATCGAAGGTGGCTGCCGTTTGAAGCAGGCGATGATCAGTGATAAGCGTCATGAAAATCTGTATCTGCTGCCATCGGCACAGACAAAAGATAAGTCAGCGATCACACCGGAGCAGATGATCAAGCTTACTAATGAGCTTCGAGATGAATTTGATTACGTTTTACTGGATTGTCCGGCAGGGATTGAGCAGGGATTCCAGAATGCGATTGCCGGAGCTGACAGGGCATTTGTTGTGACGACGCCGGAAGTATCCTCCATTCGTGATGCTGACCGTATCATTGGGCTGCTGGAACAGAATCACATGAAAAAACTGAATCTGATTATTAACCGTATCCGGATGGATATGGTGAAAAGAGGAGAGATGATGTCAGTAGAAGATGTGACAGAGATTCTTCCCATCGACCTGATCGGAGCAATTCCGGATGATGAACAGGTCGTGATCGGAACGAACCAGGGAGAGACGGTTGTAGATATGGATTCGCTGGCAGGAAAAGCATATACCAATATCTGCCGGCGTATAACCGGTGAAGAAGTACCGTTTCTCGATCTTGATAAACAGGAAGGTCTGTTCCACAAGCTTTCCCATATGTTTAAAAGAAATTAGGAGGATGTATCATGCATGTATTTGAAAGAGGTATGCACCATTCATCTGTCCGTATTGCAAAAGAACGTCTGAAAAGCCTTCTTGTTTCGGACCGGGTGCAGTGTCAGCCGGATACTTATGATCTTTTGTGCGGAGAATTATACCACACAATCGGAAAATACATGAAGATAACCGAAGATAATTTTAAAGTGGAAATAACACGTTCACAGATTAGAATCAACTTGACAGGAGAAAAATCGTGAGATTACCAAAAAAGACAAAACCTTATCATTTAAAAGATGTGAAATTCGGTCTGATCATTTCTGTTCTTGCTATATCGATTATCGGAGTTATGGTAATCGGAAGTGCAAAGCAGGCAGTACAGGGAAGACAGATCATAGGACTTGTCGCCGGAGTGATCCTGATGATCATTCTTTCAATGATAGACTATGTATGGCTTCTGAATTTTTACTGGATTTTATACGGGATCAATATCATTGCACTGGTATGTGTAAAGCTGTTTGGAACCAATGTAAACGGTGCACAGCGGTGGATTGATATCGGAGTGACGAATTTTCAGCCATCAGAGCTCAGCAAAATACTGGTTGTCTTATTCTTTGCAAAATTTCTGATGAATCATGAGGATGATCTGAACAGTGCAGCAACCATCCTGAAAGCAGTAGGATTGATCGCACCAACACTGATCCTGATCGTTCTTCAGCCGGACCTTTCAACAACCTTATCCATAGCGCTTGTCTTTTGTGCTATGATGTATCTGGCGGGACTGAGTTATCGATTTATCGGAACCCTGATTGCGATTCTGGTTCCGGTTACGATTATTTTTATCAGTATTGTTGTACAGCCAAATCAGCCATTTCTGCATGATTATCAGCAAAAGCGTATTCTGGCATGGCTGGAACCGCAGAAATATGCAAGTGATGAAGCTTACCAGCAGAATAATGCGATTATGGCGATTGGGTCCGGACAGCTTACCGGTAAAGGACTGAATAATAATACGACCACATCCGTGAAGAACGGAAATTTTATTTCTGAGCCACAGACAGACTTTATTTTTGCAATTGTAGGTGAAGAATTAGGTTTTGTGGGTTGCTGTATCGTGATTGGTCTGTTATTATTGATTGTAGTACAATGTATATTGATAGGACTCAGGGCACAAGATCTGGCGGGGCGGATTATTTGCTGCGGTGTAGCCGCGCAGATAGGATTTCAGTCGTTTATCAATATCGGCGTGGCAACAGGGATCTTACCAAATACAGGAATTCCCCTTCCGTTTGTTAGTTATGGACTGACTTCGCTTATCAGCTTATATATGGGAATTGGCATTGTATTAAATATAGGGCTTCAGCCTAAAAAATATCAGTAAAAGGAGCTGAGAAAATGAATATCGGACTTATTGCGCATGACTCTAAGAAAACACTGATGCAGAATTTCTGTATTGCATATCGTGGGATTTTGAGCAAGCATGAGTTGTATGCGACCGGTACAACCGGCCGGCTGATCGAAGAAGTTACTAATCTTTCTATTCACAAATATCTTGCGGGACCGCTGGGCGGCAAACAACAGCTCGGTGCGCAGATTGCACAGAATGGAATTGATGCTCTGATCTTTCTTCGGGATCCACAGAATCCAAAGCCACATGAACCGGATGTAAATGATGTCATTCGTCTTTGTGACATGCACAACATCCCGATGGCTACCAATCTTGCAACGGCAGAAATCATTATACTTGCATTAGACAGAGGAGACTTGGATTGGCGTGAGATGTATAAGTAGAGCAAAAAGTGCCGCACTGGTATGTGTGGTATCGGTAAGTCTGTTTACAGGTGGTTGCATCGGAGGTAAAGGAGCAACGCCTGTGACAGCATATGAACTTAAAAATTATAATCAGAATTTATATCAGGGAAAGCTTTATGCAGAGGATCTGTGTGTAGCACAGAATGATGTGGCGTTAGAGGGTTATACAGAAGATACAGAATTGCACAGTGCCGCATTATTTGATCTTACAGGAGAACGTGTATTATATTCTTATAAAGCGCATGAACGACTGTATCCTGCCAGTACAACCAAGATCATGACGGCACTTCTCGCTATAGAGAATGCAGATCTGGATGCCCAGGTGACGATTAGTGGAAACGCAGATGCATCCAGCTTTTCGGCGGATGCACAGGTGTGCGGACTTGTGAAAGGAGAAGTCTGGACGCTCAGGGATCTTTTGGGAGCGCTTCTTTTGTATTCTGGAAATGATGCAGCAACTGCGATCGCGGAATATGTAGGTGGATCAGAAGATGCGTTTGTTAATATGATGAACCGCAGAGCCCAGGAATTGATGGCGAACGGGACTCATTTTATGAATCCGCACGGACTGCATGATGACAATCATTATACAACAGCGTATGACCTTTATCTGATATTTAATGAGTGCATAAAGCATGAAGATTTTGTAAATATTATACAGAGTGAAGCATATACCGCACATTATACAGATGTGGACGGTAACAGCCAGGAGGCGATGTTTACACCGACCAATCTCTATGCACAGGGAGAGGTGGATGTTCCGGAGAATGTTACGATTGTAGGAGGGAAGACCGGGACGACGGATGAAGCAGGATATTGTCTGATTCTGATGGAAAAAGATTCCAGTGACAATCCATACATATCGATTGTAATGGGAGCCTCAGAAAAACCGGTTCTGTATGAGGATATGACATCACTGATCGAGGCAATCCCGTCTGGTCAGCAGTAAATGTGGTGTGTGGATCTTATCGTATACACAAAAAGGGGCATCTCTTGTCTGGGGAGCCCCTTTCTTTTTTCAGGCATGTAAAAAATACACCGGGATGATATCGGGTACATTACCTGGGCATATTAAGATTCAGACATGGATCCGATCCTGCCAAAAAGACTGATCAGGTAGAGACCGCACAGTCCGACGATCGTGTAGACGATACGTGAGAGCCATGACATATTTCCAAAAAGCCAGGCAATAAGGTCCAGACGGAATATACCGATCAGAAGCCAGTTCACAGCACCGATGATCACGACTGTGAGTGCTGTATTATCAAACCATTTCATGTAAAACATCCTCCTTATACGATTCTATGCGGTTAGTATGTGTTAAAATTATGTGATTATTCATAAATGAGAGGAAAAATATGTTATATTATAAATATTCGGATTACCTGAAAAACAAATATGGTGAAAAAGTATACAAGCTTCCGGTGAATCTTCCGGTCACATGTCCGAACCGTCTTGACGGAGATGGATGTGCATTCTGTGCCGGTGCAGGAACCGGATTTGAGGCAATGGCGGCTGTGGTTCCTGTCACAGAACAGCTGACACGGACCAGACAGATGATCACGAGAAAATACCATGCCAACAAATATATTGCATATTTTCAGAATTATACCAATACTTTTCTTCCTCCGGACAGATTTCGCAGTTATCTGATGGAGGCTACCAGAATTCCGGGTGTCGTGGAGATATCTGTTTCTACAAGACCGGATTGTGTTTCGGCTGAGTATCTTGATATTATGAGAGATATCCGCGCGATGACCGGAATTCAGATGAATGTAGAACTTGGACTACAGACGGCAAATTATCATACACTGCAGATGATCGACAGGGGACATGGTCTCGCTGAATTTATTGATGCAGTACTGCGGATCAAAAGCTATACCGCTATTTCAATCTGTACCCATGTGATTCTTAATCTTCCGGGAGATACGGCAGCGGATGCAAAAGAGACTGCAAGAATCCTTACTGCGCTCGGCGTGGATATTGTGAAACTGCACTCGCTTTATATTGCCAGAAATACACGGTTGTGTGATTGGTATGAAAATGGTAAAATAACGGTATGTTCAAAGGAAGAATACTTTGAAAGAGTGATTACGTTTCTTGAACAGATTCCGGAAACCGTGGCAGTAGAACGAATGTTTTCAAGAATTCCTGAGAAAGATGCGGTGTTCTGTAACTGGGGATGCAGCTGGTGGAGGCTGAGGGATGAACTGCTGCAGAAGATGGAAGAGGAAGGCAGGTATCAGGGCAGGTGCTGTGATTATCTGAATGGTGCGGCACTGCGCCTGTTAAAATCCGAATAGATTTGGAGGCTTGATTTTTGGCTGGGAAAAAGAAGAATACGGAGGTTGTCAGCCTCCAGAAGTATAAACGAAAAGGACATTTAAATATTGGTACGATTCTGTTTGGAATTATTTTTGTATATCTTGTTTTTACCGTTCTGATCTATTTTACAAAAGACAGAGTGAGTGTATATGAGGTACGGGAAGGAAGCATCTTAAAAGACAGAAATCTTACCGGAATGATTCTCAGAAAAGAAACGGTGGTAAATGCTGAAAAAAGCGGATATGTCAATTATTTTGTAGACGATGCACAAAAGGTTGCACTTGGAACCAATATTTACACAATTACGTCTTCCAAGCTCGAGACACAGACGGATCAGGACAGCAATGAAGAAGTTTCCTTGAATGCAGATGAATGGAACAGTATTCTGCTGAAGGCACAGGGATTTAATGAATCCTATTCGCCGGAGGAGTTTAAGACGGCATCAAATCTGAAAAGTGAAGTAACAGCGATCTTACAGAACAATACAACACAGAGCAGGGTTGCACAGCTGAATTCTATTCTGCAGTCCGGAAATGTAGATGCATTTCAAAGCCAGGATGACGGAATCGTTGAGCTTTCGGTAGATGGCTATGAAAATCTGACGACAGATAATATCACGGATGAGATGTTTGATAAGGCAAATTATAGTGTCACAGAGCTTTCGGGCAACCAAAAGATTGATGCAGGGCAGCCGGTATACCGTCTGGTCACAGATGAAGAGTGGACGGTAACGATACGCCTGACCTCTGATCTGGCAGAAACCTTCCAGAAAAAAATGAACGGGGAAGATTCCCTTTCTGTTGAGGTAAAATTCCTGAAGGATAATAAGAGCCAGTGGGGAACCATGCGGCTTACGGAAAAGAAAAATGATGTTTACGCTAATATTACTTTTAAGGACTCCATGATCCGGTATGCAGATGAACGGTTTGTGAATATTGAACTGATCCTGGAAGACGAGTCCGGGCTTAAGATTCCGAAAACCTCGGTAACGGAGAAAGACTGTTATGCTGTTCCGGTAGATTATATTACGAGTGGCGGAGCTTCTCAGAACGAAGGTGTCTACAGGCAGACGACCAAAAAAGGAAAGACGACAACGGAATTTATTCCGGTGACGATCATTAACGAGGATACGGAATCGGGTATTGCATATCTGGATACAGAGAATCTGAAAAAAGGAGATACTCTTTTGCTGCCGGAATCTTCCGATACGATGGATCTTGTGAAAACCGAAAGCATCAAAGGAGTTTATAATGTCAATAAAGGCTATGCTGTATTCAGGCAGGTTCAGATCCTGAGCGAGGGTGATGAATACTATATTATTGCAGAAGGAAACAGCTACAGTCTTTCCAATTATGATCATATTGCCCTGAACGGAGATTCTGTTCGGGATAATCAGATAGTAAGTCAATAAGAAATGGAGTGAAAGAAATGATCACAGAAAACTTAAAAGATGTGGAAGCACGTGTATGCGCTGCATGCGAGCGCTCCGGCAGGAAGCGGGAGGATGTAACACTGATTGCTGTCAGCAAGACCAAACCGGTAGAAATGCTGGAAGAAGCGTATGCTTACGGCTGCCGTTATTTTGGTGAAAATAAAGTACAGGAACTGGATGAAAAATATGACGTAATGCCGAAGGATATTCACTGGCAGATGATTGGTCATCTGCAGCGCAACAAAGTAAAATATATCATCGATAAGGCAGAGCTGATCCATTCCGTTGATTCTATCCGTCTTGCGGAAACAATTGATAAAGAAGCAGCAAAAAAAGGTATTGTTGCAAATGTGCTTCTCGAAGTAAACATGGCAAAAGAAGATACAAAATTCGGCCTGATGCCAGAGGAAGTTATGGATTTTATTCATGAAATTGTCAGATTTCAGAATATAAAAGCACAAGGATTGATGACAATTGCTCCGTTTGTAGAAAACCCGGAAGAAAATCGTATACATTTTGCAAACTTACGAAAATTATCTGTTGACATTGCAAAGGAAAAAGTTGATAATGTTAACATGAGTATTCTTTCAATGGGGATGACCAATGATTTTGAAGTTGCTATAGAAGAGGGAGCCACCATGGTTCGAATAGGGACAGCAATTTTTGGCGAGCGAAATTATGCTCATCAGATTTAGATACTACAGATAGGAGTGTATAAGAAAAATGGGAGTATTAGATAAGTTTTTAGACGTTATGAAATTAAACGGCGATGATGATGAGTATGATGATGATTTCTACGATGATGATGACGATTTTGAAGATGAGTCATATGAGGATGAGAAGCCAAAAAAGAATATTTTTGGAAAGAAAGACAAACCGGCTGCTTACGAAGAAGAAGAGGAAGACTATCAGCTTAAAAAATCAGGTCGTTCAAATAAAGTTACCCCGATGCGCCAGCCTTCCACACGCAGAAATGCCCCTGCAATGGAAGTTTGCGTAATCAAACCAAACGCAATGGATGATACACGCGAGATCACAGAGACTCTTCTTGCAGGAAGAACTGTTATTTTGAATCTGGAAGGTATGGATCTTGAGATTGCGCAGAGAATTATTGATTTCACATCAGGATCTGCTTTTGCAATTGATGGTAATCTTCAGAAGATTTCAAGTTATATTTTCCTGGTAACACCGGCAAATGTTGATATTTCCGGCGATATGCAGGATCTTCTGAATACTTCGTTCGATGTACCGATCCAGAACCGTTACTAGAAGAAAGAAGACAGGGTATGGAAAAAGAAGAGACTTTACTTCGCAAGCGTCTGATTGAGCTGTCTAACATTGCTTATCAGAGAGGAATCATTATGTATTCCGATTTCCTGAACCTGAATGAACTGAATATATTACATACTACGCCGAAGGATTCGTTCCCTGTTCCATACAGGACCTTTGGCGGGTATGATCCGTCAGAGCGTCAGATGGCAGCATTTCTACCTGATGCTTTTTATATGTATATGGACGAGGATAGTATCCACAGTACATATCCGATCCGCATTCTGAAAATTAGTCCGCTGCAGCCGAAATTTGCTGAGGAATTATCACACAGAGATTATCTGGGTGCACTTCTGAACCTTGGGATCACACGGGCAAAGACGGGAGATATTCTGATTCACGATAAGGAAGCTTATGTTTTTGTACATCAGGAACTGACGGAGTTTCTTGCAAAAGAACTGACCAGGGTGCGTCATACAACTGTCCGTGCCGTAGAAGTAGAAAATGCAGATTTTAAATGGGAGCCAAAGTACGAAGAGATTAAGGGGACTGTTGCGTCAGTACGCCTGGATTCCCTTCTTTCGCTGGCTTTTTCTTCGTCCAGAAGTAAACTAACTGCATTGATTGAGGCTGGGCGTGTATATGTAAACGGAAAGCTGATTACCAGTAATGGATATCATGTAAAGGACAACGATATCATATCCGTAAGGCAGATGGGACGTTTTCAGTACGAAGGAGTTCTTTCTGAGACAAAAAAGGGACGTTATTATGTTACAATCCGAAAGTATACCTAATGGCATTAGCAGTAAAGGAGAGCATATGAAGAACAGACCAGGTTTAAAACAGTATATTTTTGCAGCACTTGGAGTCGTAATCCTGGTGCTTCTGGATCAGTATACAAAGCTTCTGGCAATTGCACATTTGAAGGATCAGTCCGCATTTGTGTTGTGGAATAATGTTTTTGAATTGCATTATCTTGAAAACAGAGGAGCCGCATTTGGGATTTTTCAGAACCAGCGATGGTTTTTTGTCATCATGACCGTTGTGATCCTTGTTGTTGTGAGCTGGTTTTATGGCAGAACTCCGGTAGAAAAAAGATATCTGCCACTCAGAATCTGTATGATCGTTCTGACAGCCGGAGCAATCGGAAATTTTATTGACCGTCTGATCAGAGGATATGTGGTGGACTTTTTTTATTTTTCACTGATTGATTTCCCGATTTTTAATGTGGCGGATATTTATGTGACTGTGACGTTTATCGTTCTGGTTCTGCTGATCTTCTTTTATTATAAGGACGAAGATTTTTCTATTTATTCGCGCAGACAGGAGCAGAAGCATGCAGATTAAAGAATTTCAGAGTGAAGAAAATGCAGGGGAGAGAATCGACAAATTTCTCACAGAGAAAGTGCCGGAGCTTTCCCGTTCTTATATTCAGAAACTGATAAAAGAAAAAAATGTAAAGGTAAATTCCGTAGTAATCAAATCTAACTATAAGGTTGCAAAGGGAGACCAGATTCGGATTACGATACCGGATTTGACGGAACCGGATATCCTGCCGGAAAATATACCACTGGATATTCTTTATGAGGATGAGGATATTCTGGTGGTTAATAAACCGAAAGGGATGGTAGTGCACCCGGCAGCAGGTCATTATACCGGAACTCTGGTCAATGCGATCATGTATCATTGCAAAGACCAGCTTTCAGGAATCAACGGTGTAATGCGTCCGGGAATCGTACACCGGATTGATATGGATACTACCGGTTCTCTTCTGGTATGTAAAAATGATATCGCACACCAGATCCTTGCAGAGCAGTTAAAAGAGCACAGCATTAAGCGGATTTATCATGCGATTGTACACGGTAATATCAAAGAAGATTCCGGCACTGTGAATGCGCCGATCGGACGCCATCCGATTGACCGGAAGAAAATGAGTATCAATGAAAAAAACGGCAGAGATGCGGTGACACACTACCGGGTACTGGAGCGTTTTGGCGATTATACTTATATTGCCTGTGAGCTTGAAACCGGTCGTACACATCAGATCCGTGTGCATATGGCAAGTATCCATCATCCATTGCTTGGAGACTGTGTATATGGTCCTGCAAAATGTCCGTGGACACTACAGGGGCAGACACTTCATGCGAAAATTCTTGGAATTATCCATCCGAGAACCGGAGAATATATGGAATTTGATGCCCCACTTCCAGAATATTTTGAAAATTTATTGAAAAAACTACGCAGAATGTCATAGAAATCTATACATTTACCTGGAATTGTTATATAATATGTATAGAACAATCAAGGAGTAATGACCTGTAAAGGAGCGTGACGTTTATGAGTAAAACACATACAATTATAACGATAGGTCGTCAGTTTGGAAGCGGAGGACACGAAATTGGAAAACGCCTGGCAGATGAACTGGGAATTAAGTTTTATGATAAAGAGTTGTTGTCACGGGCAGCAAAGGACAGTAAGATATGCAAAGAGCTTTTTGAGACACATGATGAAAAACCGACGAACAGTTTTCTATATTCATTGGTAATGGATACATATTCTATGGGATTTGCATCCGGTTCTGTCAATGAAATGCCACTAAATCACAAGATTTTCCTTGCACAGTTTGATGCGATCAAAAAGATTGCGGAGGAAGGACCGTGTGTACTGGTAGGAAGATGTGCGGACTATGCACTGGAAGAGCGGGATGATGTACTAAGTGTATTCATTCATGCAGATCTGGAAGACAGGATCAAAAATGTAGCGAAGCTGAATGAACTGCCAGATAACAAGGCAAAAGATCTGATACATAAGACAGATAAACGCAGGGCAAGCTATTACAATTATTATACCAACAAAAAATGGGGCGATGCCGAAAGTTATGATATTTGTATGAACAGTTCCAAGTTTGGTGTTGACGGATGTGTGAAAGCTATCAAAGACCTTCTTGAATTAAAGGAAAGCATGGAAGAGTAAGAACAGCGATTATAATGTTATAAAACGGGGGAAATAAAAATCCCCCGTTTTTTAGGCCTGTAGCAGAATACTTATGTTCTGATATTTTCGGAACACAGGCATTATAGTGTCAAATAAAAAGAAGAGGAGACAAGGAAACATGAAATTTGTAATTCAGAGAGTAGCACATGCCGAGGTTGCGGTAGAAGGAGAAGTGATCGGAAAGATTGGAAAAGGATTTATGGTGCTGATCGGAGTGGCACAGGATGATACCAGGGAGATTGCAGACAAAATGGTAAAGAAGCTGACAGGACTCCGCATTTTTGAAGATGAGAACGGAAAGACCAATCTTGCCCTGAAGGATGTGGATGGAGAACTTCTTCTTATTTCCCAGTTTACCTTATACGCAAACTGTAAAAAAGGATTCCGCCCAAGTTTTATTGAGGCAGGTGCACCGGATATGGCAAATGAACTGTATGAATATATTATTGAAGAATGTAAGAAAGTGATCCCGGTTGTGGAAAGAGGAAACTTTGGTGCGGATATGAAGGTATCTCTTTTGAATGACGGTCCATTTACGATCGTGCTGGATTCGGAACAGATTTGTTAAAATATTATTTGGTTTCTAAAGATGTATCGTGTATAATAGAATACAGATGGAATACACAAGAAAGTGGGGAATGTAATAATGAGTTATGAAGCATTAAACAGCAGGATTATGGAGATGAAGGATGAAATTCTTGCTGGAATCCAACAGAACATGAGAATTGAAAGCGTGCGTGGTGAGGCACAGCCAGACGCGCCATATGGTCCTGGACCGAAGGCTGCTCTGGAAGATGCCCTTGAACTTGGCCGCAAACTTGGCTTCAAGGTTGGGCAGGCAGACAATCGTATCGGCTGGGTAGAATATGGAGAAGGAAAAGAGATGGTAGGCGTTCTCGGCCATGTAGACGTTGTACCGGCTGGTGATACCGGCTGGACTTATCCTGCCTATGGTGCCGAGATCCACGATGGAATCCTTTGGGGAAGAGGATGTCTGGATGATAAGGGACCGATCATTGGATCGATTTATGCATTGAAGGCGATCCGTGACCTGAATCTTCCAATTGACCGCAGAATCCGTGTTATTTTTGGATCTGATGAGGAATGTGGCTCTTCATGTGCGGCGTATTACGTAGAGAACGGATATGAGATGCCGACGATCGGATTTACTCCGGATGCAGATTTCCCGGTTATTTTCTGTGAAAAAGGAACGACTGGCATCAAGGGCGGTTCAAAGGTTTATGACAAGGGACATATCGAAGTAGAATATTTTGGGGGTGGAATTGCTGATAATGTTGTGATTCCGACATGTAAACTGGTTGTAAAAGGCGATATTAAAGTTACAGAATCAGAAGGTATTACTGTGACACATGAAGATGGGAAAACAATTGTTGAAGCGGTAGGAAGAAGTGCACATGGAAGCACACCTCATCTTGGAGTGAATGCAGCGATCCTGCTCCTGAATGCTGTCAAAGAGAATGAATTTGGTGGAGAATTCCAGCAACTGATGGAATTTCTGCTGAAAGAGATTGGAACAGAGACAAACGGAGAATCACTTGGTGTACATTATGTGGATGAAGAAACCGGTGAGACGACCGTAAACCTTGGTATCGTCCATTATGACGGAGAAAAGACCTATTTTACATTAGATGTCCGTTATCCGAAAAATGCAGATCAGAAAGTTGTCGATGATACACTGGTCAATCATATCAACAGCTATACATTTGACGTTCTTCGGAAAAATAACCACAAAATTCTTTATGTACCAAAGGACTCTGAACTGGTGACAAAGCTTGTTCATGTATATGAGGAGGAGACCGGCGAGCATCTGGAGCCGCTTGCAATCGGTGGTGGAACTTATGCAAAGAAATTCCCGAATATGGTAGCATTTGGACCAGTATTTCCAGGAGAAGCAGACGTGATCCATCAGCCGGATGAACATGTAGAAGTAGAAAAGCTTCTCCGTGCACTGCAGATTACAGCAGCAGCGATGTATGAACTTGCAAAAAAATAAATACTAAGAGAAAGACATATAGAAAATAAAAATGTCAATATAAAAACAGGTGATGAACCGCATATTATCTTTTGGATAAAGAAATCTGCAGTTTATCACCTGTTGTGCTATAGATTACTTTGTAAAAAAAGGGGAACCATAACGTGTGGCAATACCAGCTGTAAAACAGAACTTCGTATTAACGGAAGAAACGCATAACAGCTACAACTTTTCCTAAAATTGTGACATCCTCCAGAATAAAAGGTTCCATTGCATCATTCTCCGGCTGGAGACGGATGACACCTTCTTCTCTGTAAAAGGTCTTGACTGTTGCGCCATCTTCAATCAGGGCAACAACCATATCTCCATTCTCCGCAGTTGGCTGCTTTTCTACAACAACATAATCACCATCCAGAATACCTGCATTTACCATACTTTCACCCTGAACCTTCAGCATAAAAAGTTCCTTGTTCGAAGAAATATACTCGGTAGGTACCGGATAATAGTCTTCAATATTTTCCTCTGCCAGGATTGGTTCTCCGGCGGCAACACGCCCAACGATCGGAATCTGTACCATCTCGCGTCTGGTTAGATTAAAAGAGTCATCGAGAATTTCAATTGCGCGCGGTTTGGTAGGATCGCGGTGTATGTATCCATTCTTCTCAAGAGTTTCGAGATGAGAATGTACAGAAGAAGTTGACTTCAGATTCACAGCATCACAAATCTCACGGACAGCCGGTGGGAAACCGCGTTCCAGAATCTGGGATTTGATATATTCAAGTATCTCTTCCTGTTTCTTGCTAATATTACCTTTACTCATAAAAGAACCTCCTGTGTCTGTAGTTATATTTATATCCATTCATATAAGTATTCACACTATTAAAATTATCATACCATACCAAATAGGAAATAGCAAACAAATGTTTAGAAAATATGTTCGATTGTGTATTGACAAACATATGTTCTTGTTGTATATTAATAGCAGAACAACTGTTCGGGAACATACTTTCGATAAATAGTACGCGAAAGTTGAAGAAGAAAAGGGAGGATTTTATCATGAGATCAGAGAAAAGAACAGACATACCTATGGATCGATATCATGCCGGAGAGAAGAGACGGAAATACTGTCACTATGCAAAGTTCCGCAGAACCGGTTTTTTTAGACGTTTTGTGACTGGAATAGCAGCAGTTGTTTTGATCATGTCTATGAGCTTTGGTTTTGGAAGTTTCTTTTCGAGTGCTCATGACAGTGGGACAGAGACTTCTGTTCCTTCTGAAGAGCGGTATTATAAAAGTGTTCAGATTGAAAAAGGGGATTCACTTTGGAGCATTGCACAGCAGTACATGGGATCGGAAGATTCTGTTTATGAATATATGGATGAACTGGCAGAGGCGAATCATTTAAGCATGAAAGACAGAAATAATCTTCAGGAAGGGGATTATCTGGTTGTTTCCTATTATGGTGAGGAAGCTGTTTATTAAAGACGACCTGTGCTGTCAGGCAGCAGCGAAAATCTGTCTGACAGCACATTATATACACTCTTATTTTTTATAAAAGTCTAAAAGACTAGGACATTTTTAGGTCTCTAACCAAGATCCCATCGCTCACCCCGTCTTAGTCTTTCCGGACTTTTTTATTTTATGGTAAAAATTTTTACGATAAAACAGGAGACAGAGATTTGTTTCACAATCAGAAAATGGTATAATCAAAAAATAGAGTAATAACGGAGGCGAACAAGAAAATGGAGTATACAGAATTGGGAAAGACCCGGCTTCATGTATCCAGGATGTGCCTTGGTACATGGGGAATCGGAGGTGCCGGATGGGATACTTATTCCGACGAAAGCCGAATGGATGCGATTAAAGCAGCAGTGGATTGTGGAATTAATTTTATTGATACAGCGCCTGCTTATAATGGTGGAAGGGCAGAACAGTATATTGGACAGGTTTTGCATAAACTTGGTGTAAGAAAAGAAGTAATCCTGTCTACGAAGTGTGGAAATGAATTTATTGATGGAAAGTATATACGCTGTGGGGCAGCAGATAAGATCATGCGGGAATGCGAAGAATCACTCCATAATCTGAAGACAGATTATATTGATGTATATCTGGTTCATTGGCCGGATCCGAATGTTCCAATGGAAGAAACAATGGATGCACTTAACACACTGAAAAAGCAAGGTAAAATTTTGCATATCGGAGTATCGAATTTTACAAAAGAACAGATTGAAGAAGCAGAAAAATATTGTGACATTGAAGTATATCAGCCACAGTATTCTATGGTGGATCGTAAGGGGGAACAACTGATTCAGTGGGCCTATGCGCAAAGAATAGGAGTTATGACTTATGGAACACTTGGAGGCGGTATTTTAACCGGAAAGTACAGGCAGCTCAAAGAATATGGGGTGAATGACAATCGAAATCGGTTTTACCCATATTTTAAAGATCCATTGTTCTCAAAAATAATGATTCTTTTAAGAACGATGGATCAGATTAGTATGGAGCGAAATGTTCCATTGACACAGATTGCATTGAACTGGGCTTTGCAGAAGCCTTTTATTTCTTCCTGTATTATTGGAGCGCAGAGCCGTGATAAGATTGAAGAAAACTGTAAAGTATTTGAATGGAAACTGAACAGTGATGAGATTCAGTTACTGGAACAGGCTTTAAAAGAATACACGGAATGTATGGATAAATTATAAGACAAAACTTATTTTTATATTTTTAAGGTTATACTTGATTTTACTAGTGACTTTAAAGGATTATCATGATAAAATCAAACGAGTGTATTTAATTTTAGAATAAAAAAGGAGATTTTGTTATGGATAATCATAAAAAAAGGAGTACATTTTCCGGTAAATTAGGATATGTACTGTCAGCAGCAGGGGCTTCTGTAGGTCTTGGAAATATCTGGAGGTTTCCTTATCTTGCGGCGAAATATGGTGGAGGAATTTTCTTACTTATCTATATTCTGCTAGCCCTTACCTTTGGATACACGATGATAGTAGCCGAATCAGCAATTGGCCGTATGACAAGAAAAAGTCCGGTAGGTGCGTTCAAATCTTTCGGAAAGTCAAAATGGATTTCTTTTGGTGGATGGATTAATGCGATTATTCCGGTTCTGATTGTACCATATTATTCTGTAATTGGAGGATGGGTTATCAAGTACCTTTGGGAATATGTAAAAGGAAACAGCAGTAGTCTGGCTCAAGATGGATATTTTTCAGAGTTTATTTCAAATGGATTTTCTACAGAAATCTGTTTTATCATATTCTGTCTGATTACATTGATTATTATTTATGCAGGTGTCCGAAATGGAATTGAGCGTGTTTCAAAGTTTATGATGCCAATTTTGATCGTGCTTTCGCTGATCATTACCATCTATTCAGTAACACGACCAGGTGCAATGGAAGGCGTGAAGTATTTCCTGGTGCCAAATCCAAAGAATTTCTCATGGATGTCTGTGGTAGCTGCTATGGGACAGATGTTTTATTCCTTGTCGATCGCTATGGGAATTCTAATCACATTTGGTTCTTATATGAAGAGCGAGATTTCAATCGAAGACTCAACAAGAAATGTAGAAGTATTCGATACAGCAATTGCAATTATGGCAGGACTTATGATCATTCCAGCTGTGTTTGCATTTTCAGGTGGAAATCCAGATACTTTGCAGGCAGGACCGGCGCTGATGTTTATTACGATTCCAAAAGTCTTTGAAAATATGGGGTTTGGAACGTTAATTGGAATTGTATTCTTTTTGCTTGTCCTTTTTGCAGCGCTGACCAGTTCAATTGCATTGACAGAAAGCGCTGTATCTACATTTGAGGACGAAATCGGCTGGAGCCGGAAAAAATCCACTGTGCTTGTTGGCGTGATTATGATAGCACTTGGAAGTTTGTCTTCACTTGGATATGGACCACTTGCATTTGTAAAAATTATTGGTATGCAGTTTCTGGATTTCTTTGATTTCCTGACTAATTCAGTAATGATGCCGGTTGCAGCACTTATGACATGCCTTTTAGTAGCGAGGGTTGTTGGGATAAAGAGGATAGAAGAAGAGGTTATGCATGGAGAAAGTACATTCCGGAGAAAGAAAATTTTTGTTGTTATGATCAAATATCTGTGTCCGATTTTTGTTCTGATCATTTTGATCAGTTCCGTGGCGAATGCGTTTGGATGGATTTCTATGTAGAATAAAAGTATGGATAGAAATTAAAAATGAAAAAACGGATAAACAAAAGTAAAGAATAAAATTTAAACAATATGCGTTTGGAGGAATGTGAAATATGGAACAGATGAAAGTTGGAATTATTGGCGCTGGTCGAATCGCGGCAAATATGGCGAAAACACTGAACGGTATGGACGATGCAGTGGCATATGCCATTGCTGCAAGAAATCTTGACAGAGCACAGAAATTTGCTAAAGAATGGGGATTTGAAAAGGCATATGGCTCATACGAAGAGCTGGTAAATGATCCGGAAGTAGAGCTGATTTATATTGCAACCCCACATCCATTTCATATAGAGCATGCCAAACTTTGTATCACTCACGGGAAACCGGTACTTTGTGAAAAACCATTTACTGTAAATGCTGCCGGAGCAAAAGAAGTATTTGCTCTTGCAAAGGAAAAAGAAGTCTTTATTACGGAAGCAATTTGGACAAGATACCTTCCATCCCGTAAAATAATCGATGATATTATTGCAAGCGGAGAAATTGGAGAATTAAAGGGAATTTCAGCAAATCTTGGGTACGATATGCGAACAAAAGAACGTCTGATCAATCCGGAACTTGCAGGAGGAGCACTATTAGATGTAGGTATTTATCCGCTGAATTTTGCAAGTATGGTTTTAGGAGATGATGTTGAAGAAACAATTTCTTCCTGCGTAAAATTTGACAGTGGAGTGGATGCACAGAATTCTATCATTCTGAAATATAAAAATGGATCGATGGCTTCTATACAAAGCAGTGCACTAACAGGCACTGAACAATATGGTATGATATATGGCACCAAGGGATATCTGATTGCGGAAAATATCAATGATATTACAGCGGTAAAAGTATATACACCAGATCGGGAATTTGTAAGAGAGATTACAATGCCTGAACAGATCACAGGTTTTGAATATGAAGTACGCGCTTCTATGAAGGCTATCCGTGAAGGAAAACTTGAATGTATAGAAATGCCGCATGAAGAAAGTATTCGTATCATGGAACAGATGGATGGACTTAGAAAAGACTGGGGGATTGAATATCCATTTGAAAAAGGAAACAGACCGTGCTAGTAATTATAATTAGCTGTTTAAATCACTAAATAAGAAATATCAGCTGTCTCTGGCAAAAAGTTGTCTTGGGACAGCAGTATTTTGAATAACCAATCTATACGACAAATACCGATTTTTCAAAAAGATATAGACAAATCTTCTGAAACCATGCTATAATCATACCTATATCGGGGAAATTTATGGAATTTAGGAGGTTCTTACGATCATGCCATCTGATACAAAAACATATCAGGAAGAAACTTATATTGATAATACCATTCGTCTTCGTGGTGTTCTAAATACCATGCCGGACTTTGCACGTGATTATTTTCGTGCCATTGAACCAACCACATCACCAAAGACGCGAATATCTTATGCATATGACATCCGTTTGTTCTTTCAGTTCTTAATTGAAGAAAATCCTGTTTATAAACATCACTCACTTAAAGACTTTCAGGTACAGGATCTGGAAGCTATTCAGCCTGTTGATATAGAGGAATATCTGGAATATCTGAAGGTTTATGATACCACGGACGTTCATACCAAAGAAACAAAACAGGTCACGAATTCTGAACGTGGATTATTTCGTAAAATGTCTGCCTTACGCAGCTTTTATAATTATTTCTTTAAAAGACAGATTATTCAGAGAAATCCGACTTTATTTGTAGATATGCCAAAGTTACATGATAAGGCGATCATACGTTTGGATACGGATGAGGTCGCAAAGCTTTTAGATTATGTGGAATCCTGTGGATCCAAATTAACAGGTCAGGCTCTCTCCTATTATAACAAGACGAAAGAACGCGATATTGCGATCATTACTCTCCTGCTGGGAACAGGTATTCGAGTATCTGAGTTAGTTGGACTGGACCTGTCAGATGTGGATTTTAACAACAATGGGATCACCGTCACACGAAAAGGTGGAAGCCAGATGGTTGTCTATTTCGGAGATGAAGTGGAAAAAGCACTTCGGAATTATCTGGAGACGTACCGTAAGACGGTTACACCACTTGCAGGCTATGAAAATGCCCTGTTTTTATCCACACAAAGACGCCGGATCGGTGTACAGGCGGTTGAAAATATGGTCAAAAAATATGCCGGTCAGATCACAAATAAGAAAATTACGCCACATAAGCTTAGAAGTACCTATGGTACTGCCCTTTATAAGGAAACAGGGGATATTTACCTGGTAGCGGACGTTCTGGGACATAAAGATGTCAATACAACGAAAAAGCACTACGCCGCAATCGACGAAGACAGACGACGTAGTGCTGCAAACGTGGTAAAATTGCGGGAACCGTAAATTGTCAAAGTACGGTTAAATAATATCCTACTATGGTTAAATTTTTACAAATGATAAATTGGTGAATAATAAAAAATTCCATCATCATATCAATCACATAGATGAAATGGTGATGGAATTTTATTATTTCTTTATCCTTAATGTTCTAAGATAACGCTTCTGCTCCGGTGTAATCCGGTAGCTTTCAACCGCTTTCTGAATGGTCTTATTATGTGTCCAGGTGTCCAGCTTTTTCTCATCCAGATAAGACAGAATCTGATCATACTGTTTGGCAAGTGCAGTCGCAAAATACCAGGCGCGCATCATATTGACGTAATACTCGTCTGATTTGATTTCGGCTACTTTTTCCGGATATTCTGGTTTAAACTGTTCGTCCAGATAATACCGCATCAGCATTCCAATTCCAAAACGGACGATATAAGGGTGATCCGATGCCATCCAGCTGTAGACTTCCTGGATAAATACATCCAGATGCTTTTTCATTGTACGAAGTGTGATCATATCGCAGGTTGCCCAGTTGTTCACATAAGGGAGAAAACGTTCTATCGCGGCAATACAGGCTGGATAATCTTTGATCTGTTCAATTAGCAGTCCGTGCAGGTTGTTTTCTTCGTAATACTTGTGTGGAAGCACTTCAAGAAAGGTAACCGCATCAGCCGTTTTTCCAAACTTTTTCGCATAGGTACGTAACATCGGAGTCCGTACACCGATGATTGTTTCTTTATCAATGGTTGGCATCAGCTTTGCATGAAAATCACGGTAAGTAAGATCCTGCATTTCAAAAAGTTCTGCCTGCACTTTTTCTATTACTTCTCTTCTGTTCATTTGTCATTTCTCCTGGATATTGTTAAATATGTCATTCAGTATAGCAAAAATCCGTCCGTTTTAACAGAAATTTCCAAACAAAATTCGTGCATTACAAGAGCACTCCTGTCTCATAGAGCGTATTCTTCCGCTCCATACGCTTTAATTCCGGCAATATGGTAAGTAACATGGTGATGAAGCATAATCCACCACCAATGACGTTAGAAACCGGTTCTGCGAGGAACACGCCGTCTGTACCCATATGCAGGGCATACGGCATCAGGTAGGTCAGAGGGACAACAATAAATACCTTCCGAAGCAGGGAGAAAAAGATTGCGTGTTTCTTCTTATTCAGGGATTTAAAGACCGTCTGACCAATATATTGCATATCCATGCAGATAAAGGCTGCGAAATATTGCTTCAGGGCTGGAACAGCATCTTTCATTAACATAGCATCCGAACTGAAAATACCGATCAGGGTTTTTGGCGCGATGATAATAATACTCCACATCACTGCCGTATAGCCGAGGATCATAAGTGCCATCATGACACCGGCTTTTCTCACACGGGACGGGCGTCTTGCACCGTAATTATAACTCAGGATTGGCGAAGTCCCTTCGTTGATTGCATAAATCGGAGTTTCTACAAGCTGTCTGACACTGGATACGATGGTCATAACAGAAATGTAGATATCTCCGCCTGTGACAGAAAGTACATTGTTGCAGACAATCGTTACCAGACTGTTTGTCAACTGCATGATAAATCCGGCAGTTCCCAGGCTTACAATGTTTTTTGCATAAGCTGTACAGCTGGCAAGTTCCTCTTTTTTGAGGAGCCTCACTTTAAGTTCTGCTTTCTTTGTAAGAAAGAAAAAGACAAATGCCGCAGAAAGTGTCTGAGAAATGACCGTTGCAATTGCGGCACCGCGCACGCCAAGCCCGAACACAAAAATAAACAACGGGTCAAGTAGCAGGTTCGCTACTGCCCCTATGGTAACTGAAAGCATACCGATTGTTGAATATCCTTGTGCGTTGATAAACGGGTTCATACCGGTTGCAATCATCGATGGCAGCGTTCCGATCAGATAAAGCATCAGGTACGGGTATGCATAGACCAGGGCGTCTTTTGATGCGCCAAACAGCACCAGAATCGGGTGGGCAAATAGAAAGCCAATGGCCATCAGGACAACGGCACAGATACAAACCATGGAAAAAGAAGTGTTCATGATCTTCTTAGCTTCCTGTGGTTCATTTTTTCCGCGCTCAATCGAAAATAATGGTGCACCGCCGCTTCCGAACAGATTGCTGAATGCGGTAATAATAACAATTACCGGGAAGCAAAGACCGACCCCACCAAGTGCTGCAGTTCCGACATTTGGGATACGTGCAATATAGATGCGGTCTACAATGTTATAAAGTAAGCTTAAGATCTGGGCAACCAGCATCGGGAGTGCTGCTCCAAGAATGTTGCTGGTTATTGTTCCATTTTCAAAATCAACTCGTTTCATTTGTAAATTCATTCCTTTTTATTTTTTCTTGCTTTTTTAATTCTAACATGATGTAATATATATGTAAATTATTGTTTTTATATGATAATTCAATAAAAATCATATGGATAATATATTTTCATTTTCAAATAATCAGGAAAGGAATTACATTTTTTTATGGAAATCAGACAGTTGGAATATTTTCGTGCGATCGTAGATGCCGGAACGATCAGCGGTGCAGCAAGAGTTCTTCACATGACCCAGCCACCGCTGAGCTATCAGATGAAGATGCTGGAGGAAGAATTACAGGTATCACTCTTTTTGCGCGGTACAAAGAAAATTACTCTTACAGATGCCGGAAAGACGCTTTATGAGCAGGCCGGTAATCTTCTGATGCTTGCAGATCTGACCAAACAGGAGGTTGTCAAATCCGGTCAGGCAGCTACTCTGCACATAGGGATCACACCATCCACTGTATCGATGATGTCCGAATATCTGCTTTACTTTGCAAAAAAATATCCTCAAATTCATTTTGATGTACATGAAGGATCTACATTTACACTGAAAGATCAGCTGGAAAATGGAATGATCGATCTGACTACACTCCGCACACCAATTGTGTTAAATGGCTGTGAAACCAAGTCTCTTTCCCGGGAGAAGCTGCTTGTGATGGCAGTTCCTGATCACCCTCTGTTGCAGGGACATACATCCATCAGTCTGCGGGAACTTTCCGAACAACCCTTAATCCTCTCCCACCGCTACCGCAAATATATGCTTGCTGCATTTGAGGGTGCCGGACTGGTCTGCGATATTTATTTTGCCTGTGAGGATGCCCGCACTGCAATGACGATGGCAGAAAAGGGACTGGGAATTGCAATTCTTCCGGAGTCTATGCTGAAGCTCACTAATAAATTAAAAGCATATGATATTACTGGAGCTGATCTTACAACTGAAATTCTTCTTGCATGGAGGAAAGGCAGGATGCCGGTGGAATTGCAGGATTTTCTAAAGTTATTTGATGAAATAATATAAAGCAAAAGAGCAGAGGTACATCCGAATGATGACTCTGCTCTTTCTAATAAATATTTCAGAAAAAATAATTACCAGCTTGATTTGTGTTCATCCATAACTTCCAGAGTCTCTGGATTTACCAGATAGAAATCAACCAGTTCTGTCTCATATCCACCATCCGGATATACCTTTTCCAGAACCAGCTCCTCGAAGGTAGTATTGTTTTCGTCCGTTTTCGACCCGTTATCATACAGACAGTAATTGACATTTACTGTTGTGCCATCCTTCTCTTCTGTTGTCTCACAGAGGATGGCATAGTTTTCACCTTTTGCATTCGCCGTGTAAGTAAAGTTCATATCTGGAAGCATATTCTTCTGCTGGATATACTGATAAACAGCACGCATTTCGTCCTGGAGCGGTGAAGCCTTCTGTGATTCCTGTGCCGGAGAATTTTCGGTGGAATCAGTGGTACTACTATCTTGTGTTTCGGAACCATTCAGGTCAGAATCAGGTTCAGAAGATTCTGTCAGGGTATCTGTATTTGGTAAAAGCAAACCTGTTTTTTGCATGTAAATAAAATTATCAGTCCGATACTGCGTAACATAACCATAATCAGGCTGTACAGAAAGGTAGGTATACTGCTGATCCTGACCGGTTACGGTTTCTGTTCCTTCTACGCCAAAGCTTACATTTAAAAAGCTGTAACCGATTAACGAAAGTAAGAAAAGAGTCAGCACAGCATAAGAAACCGCAATTATCCGTCTGGCTGCTTTTCCATTCAGAAGACTTTTTTGCTTTTTATACAGACAGATCATGCCCCATATCAGCAGACAAGACAAACTGATGGAAACACAGACACCGGATATTTCCGCAAAATAGTAACGGATCGCATACCCTGCGCTTTTGTTAATTCCATACCATGCACCGTAGAAAAAGGTACTGTATGCCAGAATGATTGTAATCAGACAGGTACGCAGGGGATGTTCTTTTCTTGTGGGAGTGAATTTCTTTAATGCAGAAATCAGCTGATCCATTTCGTTTTGTTCGATCCAGGTGGTCAGTTCTGTTTCCGATGGATAGATTCCATTTGTGTCCGGGATTCCGGTATAACGGGTTAAAAACTGGTTCCATGCATCAGTGTCGTCCGCTTCTGCTGCCAGCAAAATCTGCATATAATATAACTGCTTTAACTGGACTGGTGTACATTTTTCAGTAGAAATCTGTGTGATGGTCTGTGTGGCTTGCTCGTATTTTCCAAGCTGGATTTCAAGACGCGCAATCAGTAACAGCATGCGATTATTTGTAGCAAGATCACGGATTGACTGTGCATGATACATATAAAGAGCATACTCATAATGTTCGTCTAATGGCATCCTGCTTGATATTTTTCTGCTCCAGCCTGCTTCCACAGCCTGCATCCCGAAAGCCAGTTCAATAACAGCAAGAAGCTGGCACAGGAATGCAGGAAGTGTCCAGACATTGGAGATAAGTTTCTGACAGGTCAGAAAAAAGATCGCAAGGATAGCCAGAATGACAATCATCCATCTCAGCATGAACACGCGGCGGGCTTTCTTTTTCACGGTCTGCTTCCATGGATAATTTTTAAATTCTAAATTTAGCACGGGCAAATTTCCTTTCCGTTGTCTAATTATCGATTTCCGAAAAAATATAATCTTAGTATATAACAATCCGAACAAGGATTGTCTTATGAATTACTTAATTTTCAAAAAGACGGTACGCTTTCTTCTTTTGTATCATTCTGGTCTTATAACTTAAGCGCCTCCTTTACGATGAAATAAAGGGGGCGCCTGAAAATGATAGTTTGTATGTGTTATTTTACTTCTACCAGTTCAATCTGGAAATTCAGTTCTTTTCCAGCCATCTCATGGTTGGCATCAAACGTGATGTTGGTCTCTGTCTTTTCGGTTACAGTTACCGGGAATGGCTGACCGTACTGGTTGGTCAGATATGCGCGTGCGCCGACTTCCAGATCTTCAGATCCCGGAAGCTGTGCGATCTCCAGCGTGAAAATGGCGCGTGGATCCGGCATACCATAAGCTTCTTCCGGCATCAGATGGATGTTAATGGTCTGTCCTACTTCCATTGTTGCAACCGCCTTGTCGTATCCGTGGATCATCTGTCCGGCTCCGCATACGAATTCCAGTGGTTCTCCGCGGTCATAGGAAGAATCAAACTGGGTACCGTCATCGAAGGTTCCTCTGTAATGAGTACGGCAGGTCTTTCCCACATTCGGACCTTCAAAATCCGGTACTTGTGCGCCGCCACATCCGCTGCATCCACTGCAGTGTCCGCCACAGGAATGTTCTTCTTCCGGAGCTTTTTCTGCTTCTTCCTCATGATGTCCACAGCAGGAATGTCCTTCTTCGTGATGATGGTCACAATTAGTTCCGGCAGATTCCAGTTCTCCTGCAAGATATGCATTGACTGCTGCATCTACTTCTCCTGCTGCACCGGATATAACTTCAATGCCAGCTTCCTTCAGTGCTGTCTGTGCACCTTCTCCGATCCCGCCACAGATCAGAACATTTGCGCCTTGCTCAGAAAGGAAGCCTGCAAGTGCGCTGTGTCCGGCGCCACCAGCATGAACAATCTGCATGGAAGTGATCTTGCCGTCTTCTACTTCATACATTTTAAAAGCTTCTGTCTTACCGAAGTGCTGGAAAATCGATCCGCCTTCGTATGTTACTGCTATTTTCATTTCTAAAATCCTCCTTGAAATACCTTTATTTAATAGTATAACATATGGATTGCGAAACGCATAGAAAAAGTATACAATAATCCTAGAAAACGAAAGAAAAAAGGGAATAGAAAATGAGTAGTATTTATTTGAACAACGCAGTATTTATGATGGTAATACTGACGATCATCCTGCTAAGGATCCGGTATTATATTACATGGAGTCCGAGTAAAAAATATGCGATGATCTTTATTGGTGTGGTAGAGCTTTACGTGTTACTGGACGCCCTGTTTATGCGGGAATTCTTAAGTAAGACAGGAAGTATCCTGCAGTTTAAGCTGATTGTATTTTTCTTTTATCTGATCTACGTGATCATGCCGTATGTGTGGCATTTGTTTATGCAGAACTATATGGGAATCAGCAGTTCGAAGAAGCGAAGATTCGTAGAAATGATTCCGCTGCTTCTTCTGACTGCGATGGTGCTGCTTTCTGTTCCGACCGGAATTGTATGGGGATTTTCAAGAAACCGGACTTATATACGTGGTACATTTTTTGGCGTATTTACCGTACTCAACCTGTTCTATTATTTTTATGCATTTGCACAGACATTCTGCATTTTATTTATGAACAATACCGGGGGAATCAAATATCTCATAAAATCGGCACTGTTCTCAGCAATTCCGCTGATTGGGATTCTGGTAAATACCTACGTGATCCCATTTTATGGTGTGTGTCCGTTTCAGCCGTACTGTCTGGTCATCGGCGCACTGCTATCCTACCTGTTCATGGTCGAGCACCAGCAGAATCAGCTGGAATCGGAGCACAGGGAAAAACTTTCCAATGCATTAGAACTGGAAAAGGAATCGACCAGGAAAGCGAAAGCGGCCAGTGCGGTCAAGAATACCTTCCTTGCAAATATGTCCCATGATATCCGTACTCCGATGAATGCAATCATAGGATTTGCTGATATCATAGCGAAGCACCCGGATGATGAGGTCGTTGTCAGAAATGCTGTTACGAAAATCCAGGCATCGGGCGATGTCCTTCTGAAGATTATCAATGATGTGCTGGATCTGTCCAAGATTGAGAGTGGCAAGGCAGAAGTTGTGGAGACGATAACGGATCTAGAACAGATGACAGAAAAGCTGGAAATGATGCTGGAATACAGTATCAATAAAGGGAAAATAGATTTCAGGGTTGAAAGCCATATAGAGAATCGTCTGGTATGGTGTGATGCGACAAAGCTGCAACAGATTCTGGTAAATATATTAAACAATGCAGTTAAGTTTACCCCGGAGAGAGGAACAATCGTATTTAGTACTACGGAACGAATGATTGCTCCTGGACTGGGTGAATATCAGTTCACGGTAAAGGATACCGGAATCGGAATGACAGAAGAATTTCAGAAGCATGCATTTGAGGCATTTGAAAGAGAAAGGACTTCGACTGAAAGTAAGACGGAAGGTACGGGACTTGGACTTGCAATTGTCAAGAAGCTGGTGAATCTGATGAATGGTGAGGTAAATATTTACAGCAAATCTGGTCAGGGAACCAGGATCCAGATTACACTTCCACTTCGGATTGCAACGGAAAATCAGTTGCATCCGTCAGATAAAGCAAGGGAACACAAATTCGATCTGACCGGAATACATGTGCTGCTGGTTGAGGATAATGAGTTAAATGCAGAAATTGCGATGGAAGTTCTAAAAAACAAAGAGGTTCTTGTAACCTGGGTTCCGGATGGATGCGCCTGCGTGAAAGAAATCCAGGATAAAGCAGCAGGTACATATCAGTTTATCCTGATGGATGTGCAGATGCCGCGGATGAATGGATACGAAGCCACACGGAAGATCCGTAAGTAGGTAATCATCCGTATCTGTTATTCCCCGATTCCCTTTGGTACAATACCCTCAAAACATTGGAGGTATTGTATTTTATGAACAAAGACGAAAAAGCCGGACTCTGGTCTGAACGGATCCGGGAATTCCGATTCAGCGGACAGACATGCAGGGACTGGTGCACAGAGCATCAGATACCGGTCTCGACAATGACATACTGGATCCGCAAGCTGAAACAGGAAAAAATTTCATCTGAGGTGGATAAGGAGCGTGTCTTTGCAAAGCTTCCTTCCGAATCCGAGATTGTGATGCGCGACACCGCGCAGGAAACCGTAGCGGTCAGCATCCTTATTTCGGGATACATCCGGATCGAGGCGGCTCCGTCCTGTCCTCCGGAATTATTCCAGGTGCTGATAAGGACGTTAAAAGAAAATGCTTGACCTGGCAGGCGGTACAACGGTATATCTTGCCTGTGGGGCAACAGATCTCAGAAAAAGCTACAATGGTCTGGCGGCCGTCATCAAACTCAAATTTCAACTCGACCCATACTCGCGCTGCATGTTTGCATTCTGCAACCGCAGGCGCACCCTTATCAAGATTCTCCAGTGGGACGGATCCGGATTCTGGATCCTTATGAAACGCCTTGACCGTGATGCCTTTCACTGGCCGGACACCCCGGATGAGCTCCGGCAGGTTACCCTGAAAGAAATGCACTGGCTGTGCGATGGCCTTTCCCTGGATCAGAAAGATGCCTTTGAAGAACACCATCCGAAAATTGTGGTATAAGGCAGGTGTCAATTCGCAGAAAGTACGAAAAACCGGCGGTTTCCGGAGACTATTTCTACATGCTCAGGATCCGTTTTTTCTCGAAAAACAGCGGGTTTCATGGTATAATCTTTATATAACATGACAGCCGGGAGAAAAGGGATGGAACCGTTTTTTACAGAAGAACAGCTGAATAACATGAGCCGTGAAAACCTGATTGAAATCATGAAGATCATGAAGGAACAGAGTGCAAAAAAGGATACGGAAATCCAGCTTCTGAAGGATAAGCAGAAAGAACTGGAATTTATGAACGCCATGCTCTCCGACCGCTTGGCACTGGCCCGGAGGAAACAGTTCGGTTCTTCCAGTGAAAAGTATGCCGAAGGTTATGAACAGATGGATCTGTTCAATGAGGCAGAAGCATCGGCAGATCCGGAGGCAGAGGAACCGTGTTTTGAAGAAATCCATCCGTCATCCTATAAACGGAAAAAGCGTACAGGAAAGAAGGAAGAAGATCTCTCCGGCTTTGAAGTCACCGAGACCATTGAGTACAAGCTGGCCGGAGAAGACCGTTACTGTCCGGACTGCGGGAAAAAGTACAAGGTTGTTACCAAAGAGACCGTGAAACATCTGAAATTCGTTCCCGCGAAATTCGAGGTGGTGGAGGAGGTGACCTGTGTTTACAGCTGCCCGGAATGCGGTTCCATGAAGCGGCCGGAGAAAACACCGCCGCTGGTGGGCGGCGGAAGTATCGCGACACCATCCCTGGTGGCCGGGATCATGAATGCCAAGTATGTCAACGGAATGCCGCTGGCGCGGCAGGAACGGGAATTCGCCAGATACAACCTGAACCTTTCCACTAAAACCATGGCAAACTGGATCATCGGCTGTGCGGACCGTTACCTGAAACTGCTGTATGACCGGATGAAAGAGGAATTCCTGAAAAGCCGGTACATCCACTGTGACGAGACCCGGATACAGGTGATCGGCGAGCCGGATCAGAAGGGTTCCACCCAGAACTGGATGTGGGTATATCTTACGGATGAATATAGCGGCTCCCCGCGTATGGCGCTCTTCGATTATGAGAGAACCCGCGCCGGATATCATCCGGTAAAGTTTCTTGACGGACGTTTCCATGGATACCTGACCTGCGATGGCTACCAGGCATACCAAGGGCTGGACGATTCCATTACCGTGACCGGCTGCTTTACCCACGCGAGACGCCGTTTTGATGCCGCACTTACGGCACTGAAAAAGGACTTCACCAAGGAGCAGCTGAAAGAGACTGTTGCATACAACGCAATGACACGGATCGGGATCCTGTATAAAGTCGAGGAACTGATTAGAAACAAAACACCGGAAGAACGCCATGAGGAACGCCAGAAACAGTCCCGCCCGGTGGTAGACGCACTGTTTGAGTGGCTGCATTCGATGGAAGATTCTGTGGACAGATCTTCCCTTATTGGTGATGCCATTCTTTATACACTGAACCAGGAACCATATCTGCGCCGCTATCTGGACGACGGACACCTCAGCATCGATAACAACAGTGCGGAACGTGCCATCAAGAATTTCGCTGTCGGCCGCCGGAACTGGCTCTTTGCCAAAAGTATCCGTGGAGCAGATGCCAGTGCTGTTGTTTACAGTGTCACGGAAACAGCTCTCCTGAACGGGCTGAAACCATATGTGTACCTGACATATGTGCTGGACCAGATACGGCAGATGGGATCATTTCCAAAGCCGGAAGAACTGGACCGGCTACTCCCATGGTCGGATGATCTGCCGGATGAATTCAGGACGAAAAATCAAGGATAAATTAAGCCACCTGATCAACAGGTGGCTCTTTTTGAAAAATCAAGGTACAGATGATTACCTACTTACATCCATTCAGAATATTATGGACAATATCTCTCTGATACTTCTTTTTCACTTCATCCTGTGCAAATTCACTCAAAAATCCATACTGCAAGTTAATAATCGCATTTTCGATTGCCATATAATCAAGTTCTGTCAGTTCTCTATTTTCTTCTGTTATTGTTATATATATTTCCATCTCATTCAATATGGCAAATTTCACTACATATTGAACACAGCTTCCTTTCATCTGCTTCATATATTGAAATTTCGTAATAATATTAGGTTTATATGGCTGAATTTCATCTGACAATATTAACTTGGAGTTGTCCGAGTTTGTTGAAACCATACAATTAAGATTACCATAATACAACACAACAGGATTCTCGATCATGACACTTAAAAAATTGATAATATCACTTGCTGTATTACATGATCCATTATTATTTAAAATAAACGTATTAAAATTATCATGTGTAATTTTAAAATACTTTAATCGTGCAGTAACTTTATCGAATACCTGCATTATAACATAGCGGATAATTCCCCAGTAATATAAATCTTCTGAAATTTCTACCAGAGGAATTTCATATTTTTTGCAGTGTTTTTCTAATAAACTCAATCTGCGTCCTGTAGGATCATATTCTTTTCTTTACAATGAATCCACTTATGTCACTTTTAACTAAATCTTCAAAATGCTGCTCTACTTCTCGATCATTACATGATAAATATACCTGAAAACTGGTTATGAGTATTTCACCACCCGTCAGGTATCGCTCCATATCTTCAATTTCGATTATTCGAATGCCTTTCACTTCCAAATCTAGACCTTTTTCACCGCAAAGCAGCTTCATTTTGGGAAACTGTTCTGATTCAAGTAATTTTCTTACAGTATATGCCATCGTTACTCCTTATTCATTGCCAAATCAATACAACATAATATCTGTTATGTTGTAAACTGATTTTTCACATTTGTTTTGTTTGTTAATAAGTTAAATATGACCTGTTTCATTATAAATTGCACAAAAACGGCAATTGATTAGACAAAAATCACCTTCATGTCAGATGATAAATAGCCTTATTTCACAACGCCTTTTTCTTAAGGTCAAGTATACCTCACAGAATCTTCCTTGTCTACAACATGACTAATATTATGTTGTACTCCTAATATTTTTTTGTTCAATAAACCTATCTATTCGTTTTTGGAAAACAGATTCTGTAGTCGATGTGTATATTCTTGTAACATTAACACTACTATAGACGAATGTAACAATCTATTTAATCAAAAATAACTCTTCTCTCACGTCAAAAAAGGAATGAAAGCTACCAAAACAGTAACTTCCATTCCTTTTTCAATTATCTCACACCAAAATCAGCTCCTCTCTCCGGCTTATCTTTTCCCTGTTTTTCTTGAATAATCTTCTTATTGATTTCAAGCCGTTCATGAATGGATAATTTCTTATCTTTTCCATCTACCGTCTGCTTCTGCTGTGCCATTTTTCTATCTGTCTTTCCTGCATCCTTAACCACTGCATTCGCTTCGGTACTTGTTACTCGCTCATCTGCTCTTCCTTCATTTCTTTCTGCTATCTGCTGTTCTCGTCTCTCCTTCACACCTTTTTCTTCCAAGTTGCAAAAGCTCTGCAGATATGGAAGCACATGATTCTGCATATCCGTCAGATCTTCCATATACTTTTGGAACTCTTCACTTCCTTTGCTTTCTGGTAATTGATCCAACCGAACATCAGCCATCAGATTTCCAAATACGGTATTTCCTTTTACGATTGCAAATTCAGCGTCATCGTAGTAACTGTCTTCCGGATCACGATAGATAATCCCCATACTGCATACTCGATAGGCATTTTCAGGATTCTCCCTATAGACTGCAGCTATTTGATTAACATCGGTACTTTTTTCATAAGCTCCCATGTCTGGTTACTTTCCATTTGTTACTATTCAATGACCTTCGGTTCGGTACCCCCACCGGATTTTATGTTTCTGATCGTCTTTTCCAGTACCTTCATCTCTACAGGTTTTGAAACATGGGCATTCATACCGGCTGCCAGAGAATGCTGGATATCCTCTGAAAATGCATTGGCAGTCATTGCAATAATCGGAATCTTCTTTGCCAGCTCATGAGAACTTCTGCGGATTGCCTTCGTTGCCTCATAACCATTCATAACAGGCATCTGCACATCCATCAGGATTATGTCATAATCCCCTGGTGCAGACTTTTCAAATGTCTTCAAAATCTCTTCACCATTTTCACAGATGGTACATTCTGCACCCTCAATCTTTAACAGTTCCGTCAGGATTTCTGCATTCAGCTCATTATCCTCCGCACACAAGAATCTCATTCCTTGAAAGATATTATCATTCTGTTCATTCTTTTCTTCCTGTACTGTTGAGGAAACAGATCTATCCTCTGCAATTCTCAGATCTATGAGAACCTCAAAACAGCTTCCCTGTCCCAGTTCACTCTCCACATCTATGGTGCCTCCCATTGCTTCAACCAAGTTTCTTGTAATAGCCATTCCAAGACCAGTTCCCTGTATCTTATTCGTCATAGAACTTTCAGCGCGAGTAAAAGCATCAAAAATTATATCTTTGAAATCTGCCGACATTCCCATGCCATTATCGCTGACTAAGAAACGGTACTTTGCGTAGACAGATGACTTTGTCTCACATTCTTCTACCATAAACTGAATTTTTCCACCTTCCTGCGTGTACTTCACTGCATTAGAAACCAAGTTGCTGAAAATCTGCATCAGATGAACCTGATCTCCGTTCACCCACTCGTGCCGGATGTTTTCTTTTATGATTGTAAGAGTCTGATTTTTTTCGTCTATCTGTGAATGGAATATGGTATTGAGTTCTGTAATAAAATCCAAGATGGAAAAATCGGTATACTTAAAAACTGTTTTTCCTGCCTCAATTTTGCTCATATCCAGAACATCATTAATGATTCCTAACAGATGCTGTGATGAAATATCTATTTTATCTGCATACTCTATTACTTTCGCTTTATTAGCGGCATCATGTCTGATCAATGATGTCATGCCGATAATTGCATTCATTGGTGTACGAATATCATGTGACATATTGGACAGGAAATCTGTTTTCGCCTTATTTGCATTTTCAGCTGTCTGCAAGGCTTCCGTTGTAATGTCCTTTGCCTTTTTCAGTTTTTTATTGGACTCCTCCATTTCCTTCATTGCCTGCTTCTGAAGCTCATTATTTCTTTTTTCGTATTCAGCTTTTTGCTCAGCAAGACTGCGTCTGGAAATACTGTAGAATAATCCGGCAAAAAGCAAAAGTATAAAACCTGCCATGAATATTGTTTCAAACACTATTGTTTTCTGATAATCTCTTAGTACGTTATCAACTATGCCTTTGGGCACAATGCAGATCAATGTCGTATTGTTGCTTTCTATCGGGGCATATCCCAGATAGTAGCGAGAAGCCTTTCCTAAAAGCAGTACTCCCGCTTCCTTTTCTTCTATCTTTTTTCGGAGAAAAGCAGCCTCGTTTTCCGTGATGGCCTGTGCTTTCTTTAAATGCTTCAACAAGGAATAATTTCGAAAAAATATATCTTCACTCTGATTAGTATAAGTAATATTCCCTTCATTATCTAACATAAACAGGTATGCATTCCCATTATATCCTTTCAGTTTTAACATAGAATCTAATTTTGCATGATCATATACAGTTCCGATTGCCGTATAAGTTTCTCCATCAATGCGATATTCCGGACATGGAATTGCAGCCAGATAACCGCCGCTTTGTGTTTCTTCATGATTCCAGTCAACCAGTTTTGCAATATTATGTCCGTTTCTTAAATCCAACAGAAGCTTACTCGGAATGTCAATCCGTATTTTTTTTCCATCCACAGTGATTGCTTTACCATTTTCCTGAAGAAACAGGAGTGTGCTTTCAGATTCTTTTTCCCATGCTTCAAAAATTTTCTTGTGCGTATCTGTTTCAAGAGACAATTCCTTCTCTTGAAGCAAATAGTCTTCCACCAAATGCAACTGGCTGTAGTATCCATTTACCTGAAGATCATAGGTTTGCTGAATCTGTTCCACCACCGCTCCCATGCTCCTCTTTCCGTTTTCATCGATATACCTGTTCATCTTGTGCATAAGAAGTTTTATAAAAACTAAACTTAAAAGAATGACAAGCATTATAAGCAGCAATACTCTTGTTTTTTTTCTTTTAATTTCTGTTTGTTTCATCTGCAATTTTACTTTTCAACCTCTATATAGTCTTCCGGTGCTGACGGCTGCTGTCCTTTTGACATAGATGTAGTCCATGCACTTGATAATGTAGTAGCTTTCAGTTGCTCTATCTCACATTCCGGATATATTTCTTTCAAAACAGACATTGTATCATCTGTAAGAAGAATGGAATACTCTTTTTCTTTGTCCAATTCTCTTTCATTTACTGTTATATCCTTTAAAGAGAATCCGTTTTCCTCATGTTTGACAATTATTTTCATACCGGAGGCAATTGGTAATTCATATTTATTGGTTACCGAAAAACCATCTTTAGAATCAGCAAGATAATTTTCCACCAGTTCACAGATCTGTTTACCGTTGATCTTTCCAAGATATAATGATGTATCTGAGTTCTTCGCTGTCATCAGCGCAACTCGACTGCCGGTACATTCTCCTTTATAAATAGAAGAAGTGAAGTAATAGTATGGCGCCAGGGCCAGCTGCGCATTATGTTCTTCTCTGACTGTAGTTAAAATAGACGATGCCGCATCGCGACCATTTTTATCATTCAGGGAAATAGAATACTCCTGCTCAAAATTCACCATCGTTTTTTCTTCTGTATCATTACCATTCATTATACCACGAAAAGCGTCATATGCCTGTGTTTCATCCATTTCTCCTGACAACAGACCTTGAACAGCTTCCAGACTGGCAGCGAAGGATTTTTTGGCAGAATATCGGATATAAACAGAATTATTTTTCGTTTCGTCTTCCAGACCAGACACATCTTCCATCATGGTTGGAACATCGGTATTCAATGAGATCAAACCGGCTCCATCTGCAATCAGCGTTTGTCCTTCTTTTGAAATCATGCAATCCAGGACATCGAATGCCAGATCCAGTTTTTCCTGATCTTTTTCCAGCTCTTTGTTGAATGCAATATTTAGCGAAGGGGTCATATTTATAAAAGATTCATCCGAAATCTGTGAAAAAAACGGTATACGGGTTAATTCTGCATCCATCTGTTCCTGAATTTCCTGCATAAGTGCCGGATATCCATGAAACATTGCTGCTTTCCCCTCAAGGAACATCTGAGTTGCAGTATCAATATCGACGCTGATATCATCTTTCGTAAAATGTGAGTCCTTCAGAAATGTATTGGTTTCTGAAAAAATACGTTTCCATAATGCGTCATCAAACGCGATATCCTCTGATGCACTTTCAGCTGAGCTTCTCCATTCGATTCCATCCAGACTCATGAATTCACCAATTGCACCTGTCTGAATCACCTCATGAGCAGACCAGTCTTCTGCAAGATCCAGGGAATAAGGTTTTATACCATTATCATAAAATTGCTGGCATGCCTGTGCATACTCCTCATAATTTTCCGGTATCTTGATTCCATACTGTTCAAACAATGTCTTATTGGCAATGATTGTCTGCGGCATACCGCAGATAGGAAGCCACTGAATCTCATCTTTTGAATTTTTATAATATTGCAATGCATAGGAGTAATACCTGGAAACAACATCATAAGAAGCAAAATCCATAAGATATGGCTCCAGATCCTGTGCATCTGTTCCTGAGAATCGACGCACGGTTATAATATCCGGCAGTTCACCATGCTCTTCAAAATAGCTATATAAATCGGTATCATTGTTACCAATAATAAATTCAATATCCTGATCTGGAAACTGCTCCTGAATATATGGAGCAATATTTTTTATCAAACTATTTTCCCACAGATACACGGTAAGGTGCTCATCATTTTTAGATATTGCTTTTTGAGATTGTCCACATCCAGACAAAACAGTAGCTGCTACAAGCACCCCTAACAATAACGCTATCAGATAATGTTTTGCCTTTTCCATACTCGTATTTTCCTCATTCTTTCCTGATAAAATCATTAATTCAATAATTGGGCAGCAATTACAGCCAGCTTTCCAAGACATCATTCAGCTTATTCATATCCAGAGGTTTTGCAAGATGTCCATTCATGCCTGTATTTTTGGCCAGCTGTACGTCTTCTGCAAAAGCATTGGCAGTCATGGCAATAATCGGCAGCTTTCCCCGTTCACCAGGAAGACTCCTGATTGCTGCGGTTGCCTCATAGCCATTCATGACAGGCATTTGGATATCCATAAAAATAAGGTCATACAAGCCTTTCGGAGAAGCTTCCACTTTTTCAACTGCAATTTTTCCATTTTCCGCTGTTTCCACTTCTGCCCCTGTCATCTGCAGAATTTCAACACCAATTTCTCTGTTCAGCTCATTATCCTCAACCAGCAGAATCCTTTTTCCTGTGTAATCTGCTTCTGACAGCTCCTCCAGATAATTTCTTGCTGTTTTTTCTTTTCTGCCTGAAGTAAACTGCCGCAATGTAGCCGTCAGCCTGGAACGGAACAGCGGTTTTGCAATAAAAGCATCTACGCCTGCAGCCTTTGCTTCTTCTTCAATCTCACTGAATTCATAAGATGTCAGTACAATAATGGTAATCTCTTTCCCTATCCGTTTTCGGATCTGTCTGGCTGTTTCTATGCCATCCATGTCCGGCATCTTCCAGTCCAGGATGACAGCAAAGTAATCATTTTTTAGCTCATGACGTGCATAGCAGCGCTCAACAGCTTCTCTGCCAGAGAGAACCCATTCACCTGTAATACCGATTTCTTTCAGTGTAGCAACTGTACTTTCACAGCATGTCTTATCATCATCCACAACCAGAACAGGCAGATTCATCAGATTTCTGTCCTGTTCTTTTTCTTTTTCCTGAAGCTCCAAATAAATTGTTACTGTAATTTTAGTTCCCTTATGTAAGGTGCTTTCCACTTTAATATTACCATTCATCAGGTTCACAATATTTCTGCTGATTGCCATTCCAAGACCAGTTCCCTGGACTCTGGTTGTCCGATGGTCATCTGCGCGGCTGAAAGGATCAAACATGATTTTCTGGAATTCCGGTGACATACCGATCCCATTATCCTCAATCGTAAATTCATAGCATCCAAGTTCCGAAAATCCATTTGGCTTTTCCTCTATGGAAAAAGTAATATTCCCACCATCCGGTGTATACTTGATCGCATTACTCATCAGATTCACAAATACCTGCTGGATTCTCAGGCTGTCACCACAGACACTCTCATGTTCAATGTGATTAATGTGTATATCTAAATTGTGTTTATGTTCATCAATCACCGGTTTTGTGAGTGTTATAAGATTATCCACCAGATCTGGCAGATTGAAATCCTCCTGTGCCAGTGTCATTTTTCCACTTTCAATACGTGCCATATCCAATACTTCATTGATCAGCCCCAGCAGATGGCGGCTTGATTCTGTGATCTTGCCGAGGCATTCAATGACTCTGTCCTTGCTCTCAACATTTGCTCCTGCGATTGCCGTCAGACCCACAATCGCATTCATTGGTGTCCGGATATCATGGGAGATATTGGAAAGGAATTCTGTTTTCGCACGATTTGCATTTTCTGCGGACCGGTAAGCTTCTTTCAGTGCCTGACGGGATTCAATCTCTGCTTTCTTTTCCTGTGTCACATCCATGGATGCCAGCAATACCCTTTCCAGCTTTCCATTCTTCCATTCCAGGGGAATATAAGAAGCGATTTTATAAGTCTTTTCATCCAGGCTGCAATACTCAAACTTATAAATATCATTTTCACTTTTCAGTTTTTTCCGAATATTATCCGGGGCTATCAGGATATCTATAGCTTCCAATGGTTCCAGTGTCTTATATTTTTCAAGAACCTGCATCTGAAAATCATGATAAAATCCAAAAGGTTTATATATCATCTGTCCATTCAGATTGTAGAATTCATATCTGTCATTTTCGAGATCACAGACAACAAAGCGGTCAACCAGACGCACAATACTCTGAATCAGCTGCTCCATGGAAGCATTATCCGCTGCCATCTGCAGATGCCGTGCGCTCTCTACCTTTGTCTCTGTGATATCACGCAAGAAAATCATGGCATATTCTGAATCCTCTATTTCGCCACGTATGACCACATTACGGACCCATCGTTCTTCTCCATTCAGAGTGATACGGCACTCTAAAGCTAATTCGGTTTCCAGACCCTTCAGCCTTTCTGCAATATAACCACGGTCGTAAAAAGAGGATACCGCCTTCTTATCTGTCTCCACAACATAGGAATCCACAAAATGCCGAATCAATTCATCCCACGTATGACTCTGTTCAAAGACGGTCATCAGGGACGGTTCAACCTTAAAGGTATCAAAAGTATTCGCTTCCAGATTCACATAATACTCGCACAAATCTGCTTTCGTAAAAGCCCGGTGGAAAGCAGCAGATTTTTGTGCCTGCATGATTTCTTTTTTCTCCGCATCAATGTTAATAAAAATCCCGGCAATCCTGCTGGCAGAACCATCCAGACGGCGTATTACTTCTGCCGATGCCCGAAACCACTGGTATTGATTATCCTTCATTCTCATACGATACTCTACCTGGTATTTTATCTGGTTCGTCTTATCTTTAATTGCCGCCTGAAGCTGCACCATTACTCTTTCTTTATCCTGTGGATGCAGAAGATCTGACCAGGATTCCAGTTTATTCGGAAAGTCCAGAGTGTCATGATAGCCAAGCATTTTTCGGAATTCATGACTCCAGTTTGCATTCACAATCTCACTGTTTTCGTCACAGTCAAAATACCAGAAGCCGGAATAGATAGCCTCATTGAGCAGTGTCAAATTTACATGATCCCAGTTGACCTGTACGGACATAACCCAGATCTGTCTGCCCGCTTCATCTGTCGCATCCTCTTTATAAAGCCGTACATTATTCACTGTACCGTCTGCAGTAAGGATCTGTGCTTCCCCTGCTCCGTGAAGCTGCGAAAAACGATCTCGATTCATTATATCTTTCTCATTATAAAAGAAGTTTTTCAATGATCCTTTTGTCTGTTCCATGAAAGTATCGAATGTATATCCTGTACTATGCAACAGCAGATTATTCACAGACAAAATAGACAGGTTTTGGTCATAAGATCCTGTCATTATACCTACCCCGCCATTATTTTCCAGTGTTTTCTGTACGACCTGTGACATGACCTGTGTCTGCCCCGTTACAGTCTCACCTAATGAATATATTTTTTCTTCATAATTTTCCATTTTATAAAAATCCTCGCTTCGTCTTGTGCCTTCTTCATCCTGCTTTTATCTGTATACAGAGAACCTGTCCCTGCCAGTTTTCGTACCCATTTTGGCATATAAAAAGGATACTTGCCCAAATATGCCCGTATCCATACTATATTTCTTTAGAATCACTCATCGATATAGTATAAAAGGTATCGAGATCTCTTCCACTTTCACATCTTTTCCATATATGATATAGAAACAGTTGCAACCGGCTGACCTGGTCAAACTTTCTGACTTTAGCCTCTTCTGGCTTTGCGTCCCAGACTTTCATCTGGTTTGCCGTTTTCCTTATTATAGCCTTTAAACTTATGCAATAAAACCGGATTTATTATACTATAGTGCTCTGCTGTACACAAGAAAAACATTACCGTTTTTACGTTCAAAAACAAAAAAAGAACAGCCGATAATATACTCGAACTGTTCTCCTACTTCCGAAGTCCACGTAGCATTGACATCACTGTTTCCTGCTCATTTGTACTCAGATTGTTCCATATCCCTAGAACTTCTTTCTGTTTTTCTGTCAGATTCTCTGAATTATTATCCTGCAGACATTCCGGTCTCGGAAACTGTTGAAATTACGGTAACTATCTGTGATGAAAAGAAAACCATCAAAGCCAGTACCAATGACACTTTGCTGTCTTTTTAATTCCTGCGATTATTCTTTAAATTCCACAGCATGCTTCCTCTTCCAGATCGGAAAAAGCTTCCTCTGGCAGACATAGTTCTCCCGTTCTTTGATTCCGATCGTATGGAAAAATGTCTTCCACATCCCGGTATATTCATCTTCATACGCTTCTGTTTTACGAAGTGCATCAAACTCTTCATCCGTCAGATACCGAAGATAATTTTCTCCGTCTTTTGGATGGACACAGGCCATCTTCCTGTTATCGTCAACGATCATCCAATGCTCTGATGGCATACGGTCTGCGAAATGTCTTCCAACCAGCATGATCACATCACTTTTGGGTTCCAGATGGCTGACATACACACGTCCATCCAGACTTTGGAACCGGGCAAACTCACGGAAGTGATGGCTTTCATTTCCAATATTACGGTACAGCTCCATAATCCGCATCACATGTGGATTCGTATAGTTTTCAAGTACATCTGCTCCCATTGCAAATCCAACTCTGAGAAAATTATAGATTGCCTGCAATGCATCCTCTTCTGCAGATAGGGATGCGTAATACACATACAGATAGGCTCTGGAAGAAATATCTCTGCGAATAGACCGGGTGACTTTTTCTGCCTTGGAACAGTCGCCGTCTACATGGATATATTCATCCAGCAGTGTCGGTTGGAAAATCGGTTCTTTTTTCAGCCTTATCTGATCATGACCGATTCGTAAAGCATCTGCCCATGCATCATAGATACAGGTCATGATGTCTTCTAACTTATCCTTACAAGTATATATTTTCATAAATTACCTGCTTTCTCTATCCAATTCCAAAATCCGCAAGTGTCATCTGTGAAAAACCTTCATTTGCATGAGCCATTTCCCATGATTCCTTCCGATCTACGCTGACCAGCTGTCTTGTGATATAAGTCTCTTCAACCGGCGTGTGATACATCTGCTTTCCGCCACAGGTGATGAAATAATGCGCTCTTTTCAGAACAACACCCATTTTCTTCAGATTTGTAAAATCCAGTCTTCCATATCTTCTTGCATTTACAATACGGCTGGCTGATTTCGGCCCGATTCCAGGTACACGGAGAAGTTCTGCATAGCTTGCAGTTTCCGCTTCAACCGGAAATAATTCCAGATGGCGTAATGCCCAGTCGCACTTCGGATCCAGAAGCTCATTAAAATTTGGTTTCTCTAACGTTAAAAGTTCATCTGCCTGAAATCCGTAAAAGCGGAGCAGCCAGTCCGCCTGATACAGTCTGTGTTCCCGCAAAAGCGGTGGCGGAGTCCCGATCGCAGGCAGAACAGAATCTTCATTTAACGGGATATATGCGGAATAAAAAACACGTTTCAGATCAAATCCCTGATAAAGCTGCTGTGTGGTCTGCAATAAAGTATAATCACTTTCACCTGTTGCTCCAATGATCATCTGCGTACTCTGCCCTGCCGGTGCAAAACTTCGTTTTAATCTGGACATGTCATGTGGCGCCAGCTGATATGCCTGATTCCAGGTGAATGAAGAATCCAATACCGCAGGATTTGACCGTGCAGAAGTCTTGGATACATCGGTTCCTTTTTGTAGCGCTGCTCTGCTCTCCAGTTTCTTTTGAAACTGCTGCTTGGAAGTGTCCGAAAAAATCCCGGCTTGCAAGAACTGATTTCCGCGGCTTCTTTCCATATACGCAGATTTTCCGATTGCCATTCGGTGTGCAGCGATAGTATTCTGCACCTTCCCCATCGGATTCAGGATGGTCTGCATAGTTTTGTTCGGTGCCAGCTTACGAAGGCTCTCAGAAGTTGGCAGTTCCAGATTCACGCTGACACGGTCTGCAAGATAACCGGCAGCTGCAAGTAATTCATCCGAAGCTCCCGGAATTGTCTTCACATGAATGTATCCGTTAAAATGGTATTTTGTGCGGAGAAGTAACAGTGTCTCGCACATCTTTTCCATGGTATAGGTTGGATTTTTCAAAACACCGGAACTTAGAAAAAGTCCCTCGATATAATTACGTTTATAAAACTCTACAGTAAGATTGCAGATCTCCTCAGGCGTAAAGGTTGCCCTTTTTACATCATTACTCACCCGGTTGATACAATATTTACAATCGTAGACGCAATGGTTGGTCATCAGAATCTTGAGCAGAGAGATGCATCTGCCGTCTGCAGCAAAGCTGTGACAAATTCCGCACGAAACGGTACTGCCGAGTTCTCCTTTCCGTCCCCGGCGACTGGATCCGCTTGACGTACATGCGACATCATACTTGGCTGCATCGGCAAGAATCTGTAGTTTTTCCTGTGTTGTATAATTATCGTTTGTCAGTTCTGTATTCATATTCCCATTATACAAACATACGTTCGCCGATGCAAGGCTTTTTTTACTTTTGACACTCACACCATCTTTTCATTTATTTTTGCAATTTACCACGGATGCATACGCTTCTGACGCACAAACAGGGTATGTACCGTTTTATTACCATACATACCCTGTTTATGTTAAGAAATACTTTTTATCCATTCTTCATGCAGCTTCGCAACCGATGACATCACGTAATCCGGCTGATGTTCGTATGCTTTTGCTTCTTCTTCAGTTGCCTCACCGGATAATACCAGCACCGTCTCCACCCCGGCATGATACCCACACAAAATATCGGTATACAGGCGGTCTCCGACGATCAATGCTTCCTCTTTCTGATAATGGTTCCGCTGCAATGCAAGTTCCACCATAGCAGGCTCTGGTTTGCCAATAAAATATGGCATCCGCTTTACTGCATGTGCAAGCATTTCACAGATGGATCCGCAGTCCGGTACGAATCCGAATTCAATCGGACATACATAGTCCGGATTGGTTGCAAGATAATCGACTTTCTGTGTACTCAGCAGCTTACACGTATCAGACAGTTTTTCATAGGTCAGCTGATTATCATAAGAAACCACAACACAGGCAATTCCTTCATCTTCACAATCCGTTGTCACACGGATCTGATTCTTTTTCAGCTCCCGGATGAAAGAGCGGGTTCCAAGTACATAGATCAGATCCCCTGCATGATGTTTCTTCAGGTAATCAACAGTTGCATAAGATGCTGTCAGAAAATTCGTATAATCCGTATGAATTCCCAAAATCTGAAAAGATTTGATATAATCATCAATACTCTTGGTCGCATTATTTGTGATAAATACAAACTGTCCGCCATTCGTTTTGATATCTTTCAAAAATGCGGCTGCTCCCTCGATCAGCTGGTTCCCTTTGCAGATGGTACCGTCTATATCCAGCAGAAAAAGTTTTTTATTTTCCAGCATAGCCTACGCTTCCACTTTTCCTTTGATCTGCACGGCTTTGTCCGGATAATTGGTGATAATTGCAGTTACACCTGCGCGGATCAGCCATTCCATATCCTCTTTTTCATTGACCGTCCAGACGCGGACATTTAAACCACTGTCCAGATATTCTTTTAAGAAATCAGCCATTTTCACGTGATATACCGCAGGATGCAGTCCGTCTACACCTGTATTTTCCGCATAGTCTTCCACATTTAAGATTACATCACTGTATAAATATGCGGTTTCTGCGTCTGGAACGATTTTTTTGATCTGCTGGATGCTGTAGTGATTAAAGGAAGAATAAATCACCTTGTCTTCCATTCCAGATGCTTTGACAAGATCTGCAACCTTCTGTTCGATTTCTGGATACCAGTAAATCCCTGTTTTTAGTTCAATATTGACCTGGATACCGGATGTTTTTACTGCATCCAGTACTTCTTCCAGGGTTGGGATTTTTGATGAGGAATACTCCGGAAATTTGTTTTTCAATACCGTAAGTTCTTTTAATTCGTTTAAGGTATAATCTTTGACCCATCCTGTTTTTTCTGTAACTCTGTCGATCGTTTCATCGTGGATCACAACCGGGATTCCATCCTTTGTGAGCTGGACATCCAGCTCGATTCCATCAGCTCCCTGTGTGATTGCCAGCGCAAATGCTTCCAGTGTATTTTCCGGTGCATATCCGCTTGCGCCTCTGTGTGCAAATATCTTTGTTTTGCTCAATGTTTACTGCCTCGATTCTTTTTTAATTATTTACAGTATTATAGTCAGTGATCGCCTTGTTGATCGAATCTGACATTTTCTGTACTGCTGTGTCGACATCTTCTTTTCCATTCAGCATACTTTCGATTTCAGACTCAACGGTTGCTCTTGCTTCCGGGAATACACTTAAGAGTGCACCGCAATATTCCGGGGAAGAATCATGAAGCTGATCGATTGCTGTCTGGAACTGAGGATACTGCGCGATATTATCTTTGAATGTCTGTTCGTCGTGTGCTTTTGTGGTAACCGGGAAATATCCTGTCTGTGCATTCCAGTATGCCTGTGATTCCGGGGAGATCAGGAATTTTACGAATTCCCATGTGGCACGGAGTTTCTTTGGATCTTTATTGTTCAGTGCCCACAGAGAAGCTCCACCGATGGATACTCCGCCTTCATCACTTGAAGATACCTTCGGGAAATATGCAGTTCCCACTTCAAATTTTCCGTTTACATCCTGCAGGATCTGTTTTAAGGAAGCAGTAGATCCCAGTGTGATCGCAGATTTACCAGCTGAGAAATCTGCCAGTCCTGCATCACCGCCTTTACCAACGATCGGTGCATATCCGTCTTTGTTGAGTTTCTGCCATGCAGTCAGAATGTTCTTTGCTGCACCGTTTTTATCAAAGTCAACTGCTGTTGCAGCCTTTTCACGGCCATTTCCATTATTGGCATAATCCAGTCCCTGTTTTCCGATAAGCTGCTCGAAGAACCATCCGTAGATACCAAGTGACATCACTTCACCGGCGCCGCCTTTTGTCATCAACTGATCACCAATCTCATCGATTGCTTCCAGGCTGTCCGGAATTTCGGTAATACCGGCTTTGTCGAACATATCTTTATTATAATACATAATTGGTGTAGATGAGTTAAAAGGCATCGAATATAATTGATTATCAATAGTATAATATGCAGCAAGGTTCGGTTCAATCTCAGATACATCATAATTATCTGCATCGATCATTTCCTGCATCGGAACAGTCCAACCGGACTCAATCATAAAACGGGTACCGATTTCATAGACCTGTACCAGATCTGCACCCATATTTCCAATCTGTGCACTCTTTAATTTGTTCAGGGAATCATCATATTCTCCCTGATACTGTGCTTCTACCGTAATTCCATATTCATTTTCATCATTGAATTTTTTTACAAGTGTGTCGATCGCCTGACCATTTACACCACCCATAGAATGCCAGAATGTAATTGTCGTTCCGTCTACATCTTTTGCATCTGCCATTTCTACTTTTTCACTGCTGTCTGCTGTATCGGATGAACCGTCCTGGCTGATGGAAGATTTTCCACCTCCGCATCCTGCAAGCATTCCGACAGTTATTGCTGCCACAAGTAATAATGAAACTGTTTTCTTCTTCATAATTTTCCTCCTGATGTTATCTCTTCTAATTGGATGAAATTGTGTGTAATATTTACACATATATAGGATCGGGAATGGATATTTTCCCGTTTCCAGCATAATAATTAACCTTTTACAGCACCTGAGAACATTCCTCTGATCAGCTGTTTCTGTCCGATAATGAAAATCGAGATGGATGGGATGATGATCATAACTACCCCTGCGATCATTAAGGTAATGGACTGTGAATCCACGCTGTCAAGCATACTGATACCAATCTGTACGGTTCTCATATTGTTGGAGCCGGTTACAAGAAGCGGCCACATATACATATTCCATGCATTGATAAAGGTATAAACTGCCATAGCTCCGATTGCTGATTTGGTCAGTGGAATCAGAATTTTAACAATAAATTTCAAATTACTGCATCCGTCCAGCTTTGCCGATTCATACAGTGACATTGGGAATGTCATATAGAACTGGCGGAATAAAAAGATTCCCATCGCTGATGTCAGATACGGAATGATCAGTACCGCATAGGTATCAAGGATTCCCCAGCTTCCGACGGTCAGATAGTTGGAAATGATCGTTGCTTCGCCCGGAACCATCATAGTTGCCATAACAACTGCAAAGAGGATTCCTTTTCCCTTAAATTCAAGGAATGAAAATGCAAATGCGGCAAGGGAACAGGAAATGATCTGTCCGATGGTAATGCAGCCTGCCATAATGAAAGAATTCAAAATAAAACGAAGCAGCGGAACGGTTGTAAATGCATCTTTAAAATTCTGCAGTGTCGGATGCTTTGGAAAAAGGTTCAGATCCGTTGTAAATAATTCATTTGACGGCATCAGCGCAATGCTGATCGCGTACAAAAGTGGAAGAAGTACAATGAGGGCAAACACAATATTTGCCGTAAGCCGCAGTGCTGTCTTACTTCTTCTTTTTGCCAGTGCTTTGGCATTCATTTTATTTTTCAATTCCAGAAGTTCTCTTTTTGAATATTTTCCTTCCATTGGAATTGCCATACTGTTTAACTGACTCATTAGTAATTAACTCCCTTCTTCTCAATGCGGAACATCACCAATGTTACAAGCATGATAATAATAAACAGGATCACAGACTGTGCAGATGCGCTTCCGAAACGATAATTGAAGAATGCATCTCTGTAAATCGAATACACGATTACGTTTGTGGATTCATTCGGTCCGCCTTCTGTCAGGATCTTGATCTGTCCAAAGGACTGGAATGCCTGGATGATGTTTACAACAACGGTATAGAACATGATCGGTGACAGTCCCGGAAGTGTCAGACTGAAAAACTGCTGTACACCGTTTGCCCCATCTACGGATGCTCTCTCGTAGATCGTCTCATCAATATTTCCAAGTCCTGCGGAAAAATACAGGAAATTGATTCCGCTGTTCAGCCAGGCGGTAAGGATTGCCACACAGTACAGGGCTGTATGTGGGTCATTCAGCCAGTTGATATCCAGTCCCAAAAGTTTGTTGACAATTCCGACTGCCGGATGAAGCATAATCTGGAAGATCATAGCTGCCGAGCTGGATGCGATCGCCATCGGAAGTGCATATGCGGTGCTGAATACGCGGATTCCCGGGAACGCCTTGTTACAGAGAACTGCTGCGATAAGTCCAAGAAGCATTCCGCCAAATACTACGATGACCACAAAGATCAGTGTCACTTTCAAACTGTTCCGGAAGGATTCTGAGCTGAGCAGATCCATATAATTCTGAAGTCCTACGAAGATTTTTGCCTGTCCCATTTTGTTCGTCATAAAAAGGCTCAGATAGACTGTTTTTACGAATGGATAGAACAAAAATACCGCAAAGATCAGAAAGCTTGGTATCAGATAAAGGTACGGTGTAATTTTTATTTCTTTTTTCATGTTTAATATCCTTTCCCATACAGATGAAGAATATTTTCCTCTGTCTCTATATCAAATACGTGAATTCGACCTGGATCAAAATACAGATCCACTGTTTCTCCTACTTTCGTCTGGTTGGAAGGTTCCAGCCTTACCGCATGTGTCCGGTGCTGTTCATCAAAATACAGGATTACTTCCGCACCAAGCATTTCCCTGGTAACAACAGTTTCTTTGATTCCAAAGCTGTTTTCTGCAAATCCACCGGCTTTTGCTTCCTCATATTCGTAGATATCTTCCGGCCGGATTCCGATGATCACACGCTTTCCAATATAATCTCGCTGAAGAATCTCTGCAGTTTGCCCGGTCAGATACACTTTTTTGATCGGCCCTGTTGTTGCAAAGATCAATGCAGTTTTATTGAATTCTTTCTCAACCTCGCATTCGATAAAATTCATCGATGGCGCGCCCACAAAGCCTGCTACAAATTTATTGACCGGATGATCGTAAATATTCTGCGGGGTGTCTACCTGCTGGATCAGACCGTCTTTCATGACAACGATTTTTGTTCCAAGCGTCATCGCTTCTGTCTGATCGTGTGTGACATAAATGATCGTGGTATTTAACTGTTTATGTAACTTCTGTAATTCAACACGCATCTGCGCACGCAGTTTTGCATCCAGGTTGGAAAGTGGCTCATCCATAAGGAATGCTTTTGGCTGTCTGATGATTGCTGCACCGATTGCAACACGCTGTTTTTGTCCACCGGATAATGCTGCCGGTTTTCTGTCAAGCAGTGATTCAATCTCAAGGATTCTTGCCACTTCTCTGACTCTTTGATCAATTTCTTTTTTCGGAACCTTACGGATTTTCAGTGAGTAAGCAATATTTCCATAAACGGTCATGTTTGGATATAAAGCATAATTCTGAAAAACCATCGACATCTCTCTTTCTTTTGGTTCCAGATAGTTGCAGAGCTCTCCGTCGATCCAGAGTTCTCCATCTGTAATATCTTCCAGTCCTGCAATCAATCTCAGTGTTGTAGATTTTCCGCAGCCGGAAGGACCTACGAAAATCACAAATTCTTTATCATGAATGTCCAGAGTAAAATCTTTCACACCATAATGTTCGGAATCAAATTGCTTACAGACATTTCTTAACGCAATTTCTGCCATTTTTTTCCTCCTTCATAGCCAGCGATATGGCTTTGTTCTGACTCTCATGTCCGTGTAGTATCGTAACATTTCTGTTTCTGAAAGCGCTATCATATTTTGGATAAAGAAATGTTAAATGAACGTATATTTTTTTACTCAAATGTAAAAAAATGAGACAGTCCGCAAACTGTCCCACTAAAATTTCGTTATAAAATTTTTATGTATATGTGTTATACTCTCTTCCGTTCTTCCAGTGTTCTGGATATTTCTTCCGTCTTTTCGTCTGTTAATATGTAATGTTTCCGGAACACAGCCAGTCCGATCAAAAGTACAGCGATTGGAAGGATCGTCATACACATCCGAAGTCCCATCCTGGAAGCCGGTGCAATTGCTGTCAGTACTTCTGCTGTTTCATCCTTTTTAATCTGGAAGATCTGGATGACGATCGAAGCCGCAAGTGCTGCAACGCCAGAAGCCAGCTTTACCACAAAGGTCTGCATGGAAAAGATTACGGATTCGTCACGCCGGTTATTTTTCAGCTCTCCATAATCTACCGTATTTGCAAGGAAAATCGTTACAATCACATTCAGCATACCAATCGCCGACATAATAAGAAATGCCGGAACCAGAAGCAGATAGACATTGGTACTGCCGGAAAATGCGATTACAAGCAGGATCATATATCCTGCAAATGCCATGGAAAAGCTGACGTAAAAGATCTTCATTGTATTCATAAATTTCCGGAGCAGCGGAAACAGGAGCATCATTGCAAGAATCTGGAACGCACCGCCAAAGGTATTGAAAAGTGTATAATTGCTCTGCCATGCTTCCGGACTGAAATCATATTTGAAGAAATAAATTACCAGGTTGGACGTAATGTATAAAGCAGTATTGATCATAACGATCGCAGCCACCATAGTAAGTGCCTGGTCGTTACAAAGCAGTGCCCGGAACATCTCTTTAACGGTTGCTGTTTCCATATTTACAGAGGATTTCTATTTAATAGAAAGACAGGTATTCGTAATAAAAATGAAAAACAGGACTGCAATAACCAGTGCAAAATAGCGGTATCCCAACCGTTCAATTTCCGATGCACTTTTCCCTCCTGCCAGCTTGCCAAGCGTGGATACGGAAAGTACGGTGATGATCGTGATGATGGCAGAACCAACGCCGGCACAGGAACGTGCCAATGCCGAAAGATTTTCTCGTTCTTTTCCACTTTCGGTAAAAGCCGGAATCATGGACCAATATGGAATGTCCATCATCGTATAAGTTACGCCCCAGAGTATGTAGGTAACAGCCGCATAGGCAACCAGTCCACTGCCGGAAAGAGCTGGTGGTGCGGCGAACATCAGGTACAGCACGATTGCATTTGTCAGAGTCCCGATAAAGAGCCACGGACGGAATTTGCCCCATTTGGTTTTCGTCTTTGCTACGATAATTCCCATGATTGGATCGTTAAAAGCATCAAAGATACGGGCGATAAACAGGATCACACCCATTGCCACAGCACTGACGCCCATGATGTCCTGATAATAATAAAGAACATAAGATGCTGACAGCATATAAACCATATCTTTCCCTACAGCGCCGATTCCGTAGGCAAACTTTTCTTTTCCTTTTAGTTTCTGTACTTCTCCCATAATAAAATTTCCCCCCTTGTCAGATTGTAATGCCATCGATCAGAATGGATACGACTTCATCTAATGCCTCATGATAAGAAATTCCATTCTGGACCAGCACGTCTCTCTGAAAAAACTGTTCTAATGTGGCTTCCATCATGGTTTTTAAAATTGGAATCTGGATATTTCGAATTTTTCCTTCTGTGATGCCCTGTTCCAGTAATGAAATCGTACTCTCCCACCCGGTTTCCAGACGGGATTTTACTTTTTCGTAAACTTCGGGATACCTCTCCTTTAGCTGATAAAGCTGTCTGAGATTAAGCTCCCGATACCCTTCCGGCAACACACCAAGAATTGCTCTGATTTTACCGACGGTATCCAGACTCAGATCTTGAAGAACTTTTTGTTCACTTTCTTTGATCGAGTAAAAACAATAATCAACCATCTCCAGAACCAATGAATTTTTGTCAGGAAAAACAGTATAGATTGTTTTTTTGCTGATTCCAAGAAGTGACGTGATATCATCCATTGTAAATTTTAATCCTTTTTTTTGAAATGCCTGGATGGTTGCTTCGAGAATATTGTCTTTTATATTTTTATCTGACACATCATCATCTCCTATGGAAACTATTATTTTTCTTCTGGTTTCCTTGATTGTAGCATTTTTGCGAACCAAAAAACAAGAAACTAAATTCACAAAAATGGTTTCTTGTTTTTGGTAAATTTTAAATATGGAGCGGATTCTTTTTTCGGCGGATATATTTTGATTTAAAACTTTCTTGGTTACGATCCTTTCTTACTATAAAAACAGCTGCGGAAGCAATTCCGCAGCTGTTGTGTGCTTGAAACCGTACCTCTGCACTGTGAACTGACACAGGTTTTTTACAGGGTGATTTAAAAATTTAAATTGTATACTTTTCCAAAAATGTTTCTATGAACAAGAACACATAACCTGATAACAAATAACCAATAAACGATGACATTGAACCATAACCAACCGTCTATAAGCTTTGTTAAAGATATGCCCTGTACGGAAAATCCACTTAGATATCCACCTCAAACAATACTGTCTGATTGTAACGATCCAGTGCAATCTGCATTTCCATAATTGTATTGGAAATACGGTCGTATTCCTGTCGGATTACTTCTAAATCATAGTTGATATATTTATATTCCGGTGCTGAGCCAGATGAACTAAATGAACTACTATATACACGCATTTTCGGAAGTCGCTTGCGCATATCGTCAAGAACAGCTTTTCTTTTGTTGAGCTGTGCCATTCGAATCAGAATACTGTCAATACTCATCTCCTGATCGCCGACCTGCACTTTTGCGGTAGCATTTGTCAGATTCAATGTGTGTTTAATGGTAACAATCTTCCTGTCGATTTCGTCAATCGTATTCGCAATGGTCATGTAATCGTATTCCGGAATGACCGGCTCCTCATTGACCGCTGCCACATAGGTACTGGATGCTGCCTCCTTGTTTACCCAGAATGCTTTATCTTCCTCAAGGCTTCTCAACATCTTGTTTGCATAAGCCGATGTGATTTTCTTCATGATTTTTGCCTCCCATAATGTTCTTTTGTTTGCAACACAAATAAGAATAATATCAATCCTATAACTCTTCCATCATTTGCTTCTGATTCAATTGTAAATCATATTATGGCAGTTTGTCATTCAACTATCAGTTTAAAATTACCCATAAACGAGAAATATCCTCGTCAATGACGAGGATATCTTCAATCGTAGTATGTAATAATCTACTTAAAATAATGAAATTGTCTATACTGGGTAACGATTTGCCGGAAATCCACTTATAAATAGCCTGCGGATTTTCAAATCCAAAAGCGCCCTGGATTTCCCGAATCGTATACCCTTGTTCCAAAAGCAGCTTTTTTATGCGTTCTCCGGTCTTTTCCGGCTGGATTGACAAATACATTGGTTCCATACTTTGTGCCTCCATGATTCAGGACCATGTTTTTCGATAACGTATATATTGTAACACGGAAAGCACAGGCTCACCAGTATCAATCTCCAAAATATCAGAAAATATATTTACAGTTCCTCCGGATCAACCTGCTTGCCATCGCTCCAGATTCTTTCCAGATCGTAGAACAGACGGTTCTCTCTGTCGAATACATGTACGATAATATCACCAAAGTCCAGCAGTACCCAGCTTCCAAGACCGTAGCCTTCACGTTGTTTAACTTCGTACCCTGCTTTTCCAAGTGTCTCTTCTACATTGTCAACCAGTGCTCTTACCTGGCTTTCGTTGGTTCCGTTTGCGATGATAAAATAATCTGCAAGCACAGAGATTCCTGCAATGTCAATTACACGGATATCTTCGCCTTTTTTATCAACGAGTGCTTCGCAGGCAAGTTTTGCCATCTCTCTTGACTGTTCGATTGTCTGCATCAGTTTTTGTCCTCCTTTTCGGAATCACTGTTTTTCAGGTTCTTATAGTATAAAAATGTCTCTTCTGTTGCAGGATCCACCGTTGCACCCTTTTTTTCAAGATACGCAAGGGTATCTTCCAGAATACGGTAGAGACATGCATCCAGATCTACAAATGCAAGTGCACGTACTTCCGGAAGATTTGGTGCAACATCTCTTCCCGGCTCCATGTAATCTGCGATATAAATGATCTTATCAAGCAGAGACATCTTCGGACGGCCGGTTGTGTGAGACTCGATTGACCGAAGAATCTCTTCATCTTCTATTCCATATTTTTTCCGGGCAAAAAAAGCACCCAGCTTTGCATGCAAAAGTCCCGGATTCTGGTACTCTGCTTCAGAGATTTCGATATGATTCCTCTCACAGAGTTTGATCTTTTCTGCACTCGGCACACATTTTGCACAGTCGTGTAAAAGCCCTGCAATCAGAGCCTTCTCCAGATCTGCACCATAACGCATAGCAAGGCAGCCTGCCGTATGCATCACACCGATTGTGTGATCGTAGCGGTCTTTATCCAGGTATCGTTTTACTTTTTTCTGCATCTTAAGTATTGTTTCCGTCATGTTCACTCACCTGATATAATCTGTTCAAATCTATATAATCTGCAACCTTTTTCGGGATTGGGAGATCTTCCATCTTTCCTTCCCGGATCATCTGCCGGATCTCACTGGAAGAAACAGGCATCACAGGGGTACGGAGCAGCCGGATATCACAAGCATATTTTTCTCTTAAATATGTAATCTGACGGCTCATTTTCTTCGGTGCTCCCGCGTCATCCCGGTATGCTGCCAGAATGACCGCTGTTTTCAGAAGTCTCTCCGGACATTTCCAGGTTTCCAGATTGAAAAGAGAATCCGCACCGATGATAAAATAGAATTCATCCTGCGGATAAGTCTCTTTAAAATACTCCATTGTCTCATAGGAATACGAAGTTTCCTTTCGATCCATTTCATAGGTACAAAGCCGGAAATACGGAATGTCTTCAATAGCAAGCTGCGTCATTTCGGCACGATCCTGTAAATCTTTTCGTATTTCCGGATTTGATTTATGGGGCGGATTGCCGTTTGGCATATACCACACCTCATCCAGATGAAACTGCTGATACGCATATTCACCAAGCATCAGATGTCCATTGTGAATGGGGTCAAATGTTCCGCCCATAATACCGATTCTCATAATCTATACTCCACTCATTAAGGGAGAACGATTTTCTTCTTGTCGTCTTTTCCCTCTTTATAAAGAACGATTTTTCTTCCGATCACCTGTACCACCTGGGAACGTGTACGCTCTGCAAGAATCTCTGCCATTCCACGAAGATCATCCCCACAGTTCTGAAGAACGTGAAGCTTGATCAGTTCTCTTGCTTCAAGCGCTTCTGCAACAGCTGCTGTAAGTTCCGGTGTTACGCTGGATTTACCGATCTGAAGGATCGGATCCATTGTCATCGCAAGGCTCTTTAAATAAGCTCTCTGTTTGGAAGTCATAAAACTCTCCTTTCTTAAATTATGTCCTGTTCTAACGGTAATATTCAAACTGAAGACCGTACATACGGATAGTATCGCCTTCCTGAACACCTACATTTTCAAGCTGTTCAAGGATACCGGTTTCTTTCAGGAATTTCTGGAAGAAAGCAAATCCCTTTTCGGAATCCAGATTGGTGTAACCAAGCATCTTTTCGATCTTCGGTCCCTCTACTACAAATATATCGTCTTCTTTTTCTACGGTATATGGAAGATCCATATGGATGATCTCTTCTTCCGGGAAATATTCCTGTTCAAATACAATCGGCTTGTCATCCAACTTCTGAAGTTCATTATTTACATAGTAAAGAAGATCAGAAAGTCCTTCTCCGGTCACACCGGAAATCGGGAATACCTTGATTCCCTTTGGTTCAAACTCATCTCTCAGTCTCTGGATCGGATCTTCATCTTCGGAATAGATAAGGTCAACCTTGTTCGCTGCAATGACCTGCGGACGCATGGAAATTTCTTTGTTATAGGCTTCCAGCTCAGCATTGATCTTGTAAATGTCTTCAACCGGATCGCGTCCTTCGATACCTGCCGCATCCACAACATGGATCATCATCTTGGTACGTTCAATATGACGCAAAAATTCATGTCCAAGTCCGACACCTTCTGATGCTCCTTCGATCAGTCCCGGAATATCTGCAATAACAAATCCCTTTGCACCTTCCAGATCTACAACTCCAAGGTTCGGGCTGAGTGTTGTGAAATGATAATTTGCAATCTTTGGCTGCGCATTGGTTACACGGGAAAGGAATGTGGATTTACCAACATTCGGGAAACCTACAAGCCCAACGTCTGCGATCACCTTAAGCTCCAGATTCACCCAGAGTTCCTGCGCAGGCTTTCCTGGCTGTGCATACTTCGGAACCTGCATGGTAGAGGTTGCAAAATGCATATTTCCAAGACCGCCTTTTCCACCTTTTAAGATGATCTGGCGCTGGTTTTCACCTGACATATCGGCAATGACTTTATTGGTCTCTGCTTCACGGATGACTGTTCCTTCCGGAACCTTCAGGATCAGATCCTTTGCATCCTTACCATGGCAGCGCTTTTTGCCGCCTTCCTCTCCGTCCTGTGCTTTATATTTTGTTTTGTGACGGAAATCTACCAGGGTGTTAAGACCTTTGTCTACTTCAAAGATTACATCACCGCCGCGACCGCCGTCGCCTCCGTCCGGACCGCCATTCGGAACATATAATTCCCTGCGAAAGCTGACGTGACCGTCGCCGCCCTTTCCGGATCGGATATATATTTTTGCTCTGTCTGCAAACATAATATGTCCTCCTTATTTATGACTAAAAACAAGGCTTCAAACCAAAAAAGTTTGAAGCCTCTGTTAAATCTGCTTATTCAGCTACTGGATAGATAGAAACCTGTTTCTTATCTCTTCCTTTTCTTTCAAAACGAACAACACCGTCAACCAGTGCAAATAATGTATCGTCACCACCGCGACCTACATTGATTCCTGGATGAATCTTTGTTCCGCGCTGTCTGTAAAGGATGTTACCAGCTTTTACAAACTGTCCGTCTGCTCTTTTTGCTCCAAGTCTCTTAGATTCAGAGTCACGACCGTTCTTTGTAGAACCAACTCCCTTTTTATGAGCGAAAAACTGAAGGTTTAATTTCATCATGGTTGTTACACCTCCTCGTATGTCAAATCCATATATTCTCTGTAGTTCTCATCTTCTGCAATCTCTTCCAGACCGAGAACCATCGCGTCAAGCAAAAGCTTTGCCTCGCGAGTCGGATTACCTTTAAGTCGATAGTCAATGAGTCCTTTGGATTCATCGGATACAAGGCTTGTACGGTCATCCGCAAATTTCTCAATGGCATTCAAAGTATTGATCGTAAGTACAGAAACAGCTGCGCAGACAATATCCTGTCCTTCTTCACTGAATCCTGCATGACCATGTGCTTTGAAACCTACACATTGATGTTTTTCATTTTTATAAATGGTTACTCGTATCATATAACCACCAGCTTCTTACGCGTTGATCTTTTCGATCTTAACTGCTGTATACTGCTGTCTGTGTCCGTTTTTCTTGTGGTAACCTGTTTTTCTCTTATACTTGTAAACGATAACTTTTTTAGCTTTTCCGTCACCAATTACAGATGCTTCAACTGTTGCACCTTCTACTACTGGTGTTCCAACTTTAAGCTCGTCACCACTTACTGCGAGAACCTGGTCAAAAGTATAAGACTGTCCGGCTTCCACACCAAGCTTTTCTACTTTAATGATATCGCCTTCGGCTACTTTGTACTGTTTACCACCTGTTGCTATAATTGCGTACATATGGCACCTCCTATTATCATTACTCGCCAACTACGGTGTCTGATCAAATCAGGACTTATAACCTCGTTGTGCGGCATACCTCTGTATTATACAGTGGCATACCGCACAAAGTCAACCCCTAATTTGCGATTTTTTTAATTTTTTCGTAACAATATCCGATGATGTCTTTTCTTGTGATGATTCCTATGAAATTCTCCTGGTCATCTATGACCGGAACAAAGTTCTGATCCATCGCTTTTTCCATCAGATCTTCCATATTAGAATCAGCGCTTACCGGCCTGTAATCTGCTCTTCTTGCAATCTTCGTGATTGCAATGTCTTCTGCTTCTTTCAGATTCAGGATGTTCAGCTTCTTAAGTCCCCAGAGCAGATCTCCTTCGGTGATCGTACCGACGTACTTGCCTTCCCGGTTGATCATCGGAATAGAGGAGTATTTATGGTACTCCATGATTTCCATTGCCTGTCTGAGCGTGTGGTAATCATATACAAATGCCACTTCTGCTTTTGGCTTCAGGAAAAATAATATGTTCATTTTCGTATCCTCTCTTGTATGAATGTTCTGTACAGGGGAGTTTTCCCCGACATCTGTACTATACCATATTTGAGGATCGAATTGAAGATTTACAGCTGAGTATTAACAAAAATATCATAAATTGCCTTGATCGCTGCCTCAAAATCGTGTTCTCTCACACCGATGATGATGTTCAGCTCACTGGATCCCTGGTCGATCATTTTTACGTTGACATGCGCATGAGCCAGTGCGGAGAAAATTCTTCCGGCAGTACCGCGTGTCTGGCGCATACCGCGTCCCACGACTGCAATCAGTGCAAGATCAGATTCCAGTTCAATATCATCCGGATTCACGGCACGGTGGATGCCTGCAAGAACCTTCTGCTCATGTTCCTCAAATTCATCCTGATGAACGAAAATGGTCATGGTATCAATTCCTGACGGCATATGTTCGAAAGAAATACCTTCGTCTTCAAATACACCAAGAACCTTACGTCCAAATCCGACTTCGGAGTTCATCATAGCTTTTTCAATCGTGATCGAAGCAAATCCACGCTTTCCTGCAATACCTGTGATCGTGTATTTTGGTTTTCTGCAGGTTCCTTCCACGATCAGGGTACCTTTATCCTCCGGTGCATTGGTATTGCGGATATTGATCGGAATCCCTTCTTTACGGACAGGAAAGATTGCGTCTTCATGCAGTACGCTGGCACCCATATAAGAAAGCTCACGCAGCTCTTTATAAGTAATTGCTTCGATTCCTTTTGGATTTTTGATGATACGTGGATCTGCAATGAGGAATCCGGATACGTCCGTCCAGTTCTCATACATATCAGCATGTACAGCCCTTGCAACGATCGATCCTGTTACATCAGATCCGCCGCGGGAAAATGTCTGGATCGTTCCATCCGGACGTGCTCCGTAAAATCCCGGTATAACAGCACGTTCTATTTTAGCAAGTCTGTCCCCGAGTATCTGGTTGGTTTCTTCAGAAAGGAAGTTTCCATTTTCATCGAACTTGATCACTTCTGCTGCATCGATAAATTCATATCCAAGATAAGCAGCGATCACACGACCGTTTAAATATTCTCCACGGGAAGCAGCATAATCTCTGCCGATCTTCTTTGCAAAATTGTCACGGATTGTAGCAAATTCTTCGTCAAGAGAAAGAGTGATCCCAAGCCCTTCAATGATTTCCTGATATCTTTTCTGAATATCAGCAAGTAATTCTGTAAATTTCTTTTCTTTTACAGCTGCGCCGTAACAACGATACAGCATGTCTGTTACCTTGGTGTCATCAGGAAAGCGCTTTCCTGGTGCAGACGGAACAACATATCTTCTTGTTTCGTCTGACAGAACAATCTTTCCTGCCTTTTTAATCTGTACTGCATCGGCAAGAGAGCTTCCGCCGAATTTCACTACCTTAATCATCTGTTGGTATTCCTCCATCTCTCAATCATGTATTCTTGGCTGCAAGGCAGCTCCTGTATTGTCGAAACATCGGGCAAATGCTCCAACACTTATGTAGTTACTACTTTATTACGCTGACGTGAAAAATGCAAGATTTTCTTTTGTGATCCGCCGAAAATCTTGCATTTTGTCTAATAGAATTGCATTTTTTATAAAATTCCTATGCATGAATTACATCTGCAAATGTAGCATCTGCTGCTTTCCTCAAATCCTCCGGTGTAAGTGTCAGCTGTGCACCGATTCTTCCGGCACTTACATAGACTTTTTCAAACTGCTGTGCGCTTGCATCGATCACAGTCGGAAAATGTTTTTTCATACCGATGGATGTGCAGCCTCCGCGTACATACCCGGTGAGTGGTGTCAGTTCTTTTAAATGAAGCATCTCAATGGACTTCTCTCCAACTGCTTTTGCCGCCTTCTTAAAGTCAATCTCTGCTTCGATCGGAAGGACAAATACATAATGCTCTCCGCTTTTTCCTGTTGTGACAATCGTCTTGTAAACCTGTTCGTGAGGCAGATTCAGCTTGTCTGCGGTTTCGATCCCATCTGTGAATTCATCGCATTCATAGGTCTGATATTCATAAGAAATTTTCATTCTGTCTAAAATACGCATTGCATTTGTTTTTACTTCTTTTTTACCCATGTAAACTTTCCTCCAGTGTTTTTCGGATTTTCTTCCGTGTAATTTCAACCAGCTGCAGTTTCGTCATTCCCATCACATTTCCCGGATTTGGATCCTTCCTTAATTCCCGCTGCAGATACTCAAGAAGTTCTTTCTTCTCTTCTGCTGATTTCATGTTGATAAAATCAATAATGATGATACCGGAAATATTGCGGAGCCGGATCTGGCGGGCTGCTTCTTTTGCTGCTTCCCGGTTGATCTCCGGAAAATGAGAATTCTTTTTCAGACATTTCCCGGAATTGACATCGATCACAGTCAGCGCCTCTGTCGGCTGGATCACCAGATAAGCCCCGGATTTCATCCACACGCGTTCCTGTCTTGCCTCGCGGAGCGCGCCCTCCAGATTATAGCATTTTGTAAGGAGATAAGACGTATCCGTATATGCACGCAGAAGTGGCAGTTCATCCGGCATATTTTCTTCCAGATAGGTCTGAACTTCTTTATATAAAGCTCCCTCTTCTACTGTTTTATCCGCAATAATTTCTGTCAGATCTTTTTTGTAAATATCCCGGAGCGCCTGCACACACGGATCCGGTGCACTTTGCAGACAGCTGAAGCAGGTACGCATTTTCCCATATTCGATGATCCGGTGATAGGTTTCTGCCAGTTTGTCGATCTCCGCACGGATCTGGTCTTCCTCTGCTTCCGCACAGTTCGTCCGGAAAATCAGTCCAAAATCACAATCTGTATATTCCTGTCCCAGCTTCTGCAGTTCTTCTTTTCGCGCACCGTGAATCTTTCCGGATACACCAATCGTCCGGTTGCCGGACGTCAGCACCACATACTGCCCGGTAAAATTTAAGTTCCCGGTCACGACAGGCTGCTTTGTCTTCACCGCTTCTTTTTCCACCTGAACCAGAAGCTCATCACCGATCACAAGCGGTTTCTTTCCAAGTTTATTTGTAAAAACAGGCGTGTATTTTCCTTCCGGAGCAAAATAGCACTGCTCACCATTTGAAATTTCAACGAATGCGCCGCCGATATTCGGAAGAATTTTCCGTACCCTTCCGACATAAATTTCACCCAGGCGGCAGCTCTTTTTTTCTCCGCCGCTGCCAAAGTGAAATTCAACCACTTTTTCATCTTCTAAAAGTGCAAGCACCCGGCGGTTCATACATTCTGTAAGGATTACTTTCCGTTCCATTTATTATACAATCTCCGTTCCAAGTGCATCCAGCGGAACCAGAACCGTTTTGCCATCCGCATCTTCAGATTCCGCAAAGGTTTCCAATCTGTGGTGGGTGAAGGCCACTTCCTCATCATCCATACCCAGATAACGGGCAAAGGCTTCTGTGACCAGTTCCGGCTTTAAGTTCTGGACACTTCCTGCTGCCACACGCATGTAGATTCCTCCGTTCCGACATTCCAGTTTATAGATCATCGGGCGGATGTCCACTTCTTTTTCGCTCTTCTTCGTCTTTTTCACCACACAGATTTCGTTCTGGGCATAGAAAGCTTCCAGTTTTTCCGCAAGATCTTCCGGCAGACTGCCATTTTTTACCGAAGATAAATAGTCGGCACCTGCTACGATTGACATTCCTTTGCTTTTCTTATCATCCGGGATCTGCACAAAGCTGACGATCTCCATACCATCCACCATCTGTTCATTCAGTCTTTTCACTGCTTCTCTGCTGGCAATCGGCTCAGTCAGTTCAATATCAAAATATTCCCCATCACTGGTCAGTCCCACGCCAAGCGGGTTGGCAAAAGACATGATCATATGCGGACTGTAGCCGCTGGTAAATGCAATCGGAATCTCAGCGCGGCGGATTGCTTTCTGAAAATACCGCATGATGTCCAGGTGTCCGATGAATTTCATGACTCCATTTTTGCGAAATTTAATTCTTGCCTTCAAAGCAGACACCTCCTCCGTAAGTTGCTGCCCCGCAGCCAGAACATTTTGCCCGGCAGTTCGGGGTTACATTTCCTTCCATTGCATTTTTCCATTCCCGTATAAGGAACGATTTTGTCACGCCACAGTCAATGAAATCCCACGGGAAGATCTCATCCAGCTCACGCTTTCTGAGATTGTAGAAATCCATATCCACACCCGTATTCTCAAAGGCCTGCAGCCATTTATCATAATCAAAATATTCATCCCACGCATCATAAATACAACCAAGACGGTAAGCCTCTTCCAGAACCTTTCCGACCTTCCGGTCACCACGGGCAAAGACTCCTTCCAGAACGGTTACTTCTGCGGTATGCCAGTTGTAGCGCAAGCTCTTGCGGTTCAGCTGGTTGCGGAATGCTTCCTGTACGATTCCGGCGCGGCGGATATATTCTTCCATCGGCTGCATGGTCGCCCACTGAAGCGGTGAAAATGGCTTCGGTACAAAGAAGGAACTACTTGCCGTGATCTGACATTTTCCATTTCTCTGATCCTTCGGGATCTCATAATACCGGCGTGCCACTTTATCTGCAAGAACAGCAATTCCTTCCATATCTTCCTGGGTTTCGGTCGGAAGTCCAAGCATGAAATAGAGCTTGACCTTCGTCCATCCACCTTCAAAAGCCTGTCCTGCACCATTTAAAATATCGTCTTCCGTCAGACCTTTGTTGATTACATTACGCATTCTCTGGGTTCCGGCTTCCGGGGCGAAGGTCAGACTGCTCTTACGCACATCCTGCACCTTGCTCATAACGTCCAGAGAAAACGCATCAATACGAAGAGACGGCAGGGAAATGTTGACTCCCTGGGTGTGGAACTCATCGATCAGGAAGGTGACGATCTCCTCCAGTTCATTGTAATCACTGGAACTTAACGAACTTAAAGTAATCTCTTCATGTCCTGTATTTTTCAGCATTGCACGTGCCGTCTCTTTGAGCATGTTGATATCACGCGGACGTGTCGGACGGTAAACCATTCCTGCCTGGCAGAAACGGCATCCACGGATACAGCCACGCTGGATTTCCAGAACGGCTCTGTCCTGGGTTACTTTAATAAATGGAACAACCGGCTTTAATGGATAAGTTGTCTGGCTCATATCTGCTGCAACTACTCGTTTAATCTTTTCTTTTGCATGCGGATTATTTGGCAGGAAAGATTCGATCGTGCCGTCTTCTTTGTAAGTGACATTATAAAAAGAAGGAACGTAAATTCCCTCGATCTCTGCTGCCATTTCCAGAAATTCTTTCCGGCTCTTTCCGGCTCTCTTCCACTTTTTGTATGCTTCCAGAAGCTCATCATAAACCACTTCGCCCTCTCCGATATAGAACATATCGAAAAATTCAGCCAGTGGCTCTGTATTGTAAACACATGGTCCCCCGCCAATGACAAATGGATCTTCTAAAGTTCTGTCCTCACTGTGAAGCGGAATACCGGATAAATCCAGCACCTGCAGTACATTGGTGTAACACATCTCAAACTGTAATGTGATGCCAAGAAAGTCAAAATCCTTCACCGGATCCTGAGATTCCAGGGCAAACAGCGGAATGTTCTTCTCACGCATGATCTTGTCCAGATCGATCCACGGAGAGTACACTCTCTCGCACCAGGTATCCTCCCGACGGTTGAACATATCGTACAGAATCTGGATTCCCAGATGGGACATACCAACCTCATAGACCTCCGGAAAACACATTGCAAACCGAATATCTACCGCTTTTTTGTCCTTCATGACCGAATTAACTTCATGACCAATGTAGCGGGCAGGTTTCTCTATATTCAGTAAAATATCATCATCTAATGCTAATTTCCTCATTTTTCCTCCATTTTAAATTCTTCTTCTCTTGATTTTATAACGATTCACACTGTAAATACAAGCAATATTTATAATCTCTTAGCTTTAAGACTATACCATTTATTTCAAAAATTTGCAAAATAAATGATGTGAAAATAGCCTGTTTTTACTATTATGTAACAGAAAGTATGGTTTTGGCACTACAAAAGACTGTATGAGACTATATGTAACACCTTGATCTTTTATAAGATTTTTACTGCCTGTTACGCAATGACACGACATATGTAATGAATAATTATGCATAAAAATGTATTTTATGCATAATTGCGAATCTAGTCAATAAACAACAAAACAATGTTCTGGAAAACACATTGCAAACCGTATATGTTTTACAGTATTTCCTTTCATTGTGGGAAAATCTGTAATAATTTAAAAAACTAAAAATTAAAATAATGCTTGTTTTATGGCATTTTGCAACAAAAACTATAGTTCTGTTACCATGTAAGACCATATGATACAACACACGATTATATAATTATATTGACGGACACTATCTTATTCTTAGAAAGGCATCACTTATTTTTGACATATCAAGTTCTTCGCTTTTATCGCTCATATGGATTTTGTCATATAGTGAATCGGCATATTTTGTCATAATACTGCTTGTATCAATTATGTCTCTTTGATCGTCAATATAAACGTCTTCAGTCATATCTACAGTTGAATGTCCTAATAATTTAGAGATTACTTTTAAATTATTAATATTCTTTTTCAATAATGTAGCATATGTGTGCCGTAAGTCATGCCAGCAATAATCATCAGGATTTATATCACATAATTCAAGGACATGTTTGAATGCGTGACTGATTTTGGAATCTCTTGATAATGGTCTTCCGTTTGAATTCACAACAACAAAATCGGGTGTATAATGAAAATTTACATCATTTTGATTCAAGTAATCATACTTATTTTTTGCCAAAATAATTTCATCTAAAACGAACTGAGGTATTTCAACGTTCCTTACAGAAGAATACGTTTTCGTTTGGATCAATTGACTTGTAGCCATTTGAGATTCCCAGCCATCTCCGTAAATAGTTCGTCCTTTTTGCCAGATAATATGTAATTGACGATTGGGGAAATCTACGTTTTCAAATTGAAGACCAAGTGCTTCGCTTATCCGGACGCCAGTTGTAGCGCAAATCAACATTAACAGATAGTAATTAGGCTCTTCTTTTTTGCAGGTTAGTAAAATATTTTGTAATTGCTGTAATGAAAAAGTTTTGCGTTTGGTCTCCGTTCTTTTTTTCTGTCGCATCTTTGAACGGATTGTTTGAACAGCGTAAGGCGCCGGGTTTTGCGCTATTATGTTAAGCTCCTTTGCTGTTTTAAAAGAAGAACTAATAACGGCATAAGCGTTGCAACGCAAAGGGTTCGAGGCAATAGAATCCATAAATTTGATCAAATCAGAGGATTCAATGTTCGTTATGTATGTGCGTGGTGATATCGATTTTAGCAAGTGGTTATATATCACGTTCCGATAATTTACGAATGTGGAATATGCTATTTTTTTATCTAGCATATAATAATACAACCAATAATCATAAAATTCTTGCAATGTGAACCGATATGGGATATATGTTCCAGTTGACAGCTGATAGAGTATCTCTTCTTTTGCTCTATTTGCTTCCTTTTTCGTTTTAAATCCGCCTACTTGTTTTTGCTTTTTTAATCCATTGGAAAAAGTAAGTTCAAAGCGAACACCGTACTTTCCTCTAACACTTGTTATGCTTGGTCTAAATTCCCAGTTTTCAATAGTGGTATTCAAAATCAAAGGATTGATTTCCGGTTTTACGATCTGCTTATATTTCATAAAGTCTTCACCTCGCTGTTATTGTTATATGCGTTGAATGGATCAAATGATTTGTTTACTGTTGAAGAAACTTTATCCAAATCCTCTAATTGACCGCAATAAATATCCATTGTTGTCTGAATAGATTTATGCCCCATCATTTTTGAAACTAATTCTATGTCGCATCCATTTTCAATTAATATAGTTGCACACAAGTGTCGCAATCCATGAGGTGAGATAAAAGGGACACCGGCATTTACGCAGATTCTTTTTACGGCATTTCCTATGGTGGTGCTGCCTTTTATATTCCCATTTTTTCCTATACACACATAGTTCTTCCATTGTTTGCCGCTATCAGGATTTTTACGGAAAAACGCAGCATTTTGTTTTTTTCGATTTTTTAACTCATCTATAAGAAGCGGAATGACTTTTATTGTTCGGTAACTGCTTTTAGATTTAGGGGGGATTACTTTTCCATCTCTATCAGCGGTAGAAATCTGCTGGCATATAGTAATTGTTCCCTTTTTTAAATTAATATTACTATAGTTAAGTCCTAATATTTCACCTGTTCTCAATCCGGCAAATAATGCAAGTAACACTTCTAAATAGCACGGGTCATTACGAGCGGTCTTTAAGAAAGAAATTAACTGTTCCGTAGAATAGCTAACATATTTTCGCTGATCATAATTATACTGAATCAATTGTGTATAATCAAAATTATTGATTAGACTTTCTTTCTCTGCTACTACAATATATTTATG
>NZ_BAAHSG010000030.1:0-24939 GCF_054660775.1 Allocoprococcus similis | reverse complement strand
AAGATGAGATATCCCTACGTAAGTAGTAAGACCCCTTGAAGACGACAAGGTAGATAGGGCAGAGGTGGAAGTGCAGTAATGCATGGAGCTGACTGTTACTAATCGGTCGAGGGCATAACCAAGAAGGTAGGACAGGGTAAAGAAACGGATGGAGTAAAGATTTAAGTTTGTATGTAGTTTTCAAAGTACATAAAAAATGAAAAAACACTTGCAAAATATATGTAAAGTGTTTATAATAATAAAAGTAGTCCTCGATAGCTCAGCGGTAGAGCATTCGGCTGTTAACCGAAGGGTCGTTGGTTCGAACCCAACTCGGGGAGTTCTAAAATCTGTCAGCCAATTACTTGCAGATTTTAATTTTGAAAAAAATCAATATTTGGCTCCGTGGTCAAGCGGTTAAGACATCGCCCTTTCACGGCGGTAACACGGGTTCGATTCCCGTCGGAGTCATCTGGCGCCATAGCCAAGTGGTAAGGCAAAGGTCTGCAACACCTCTATCACCAGTTCAAATCTGGTTGGCGCCTCTAGGAGAAATCTGGAAACATTTGTTTCCAGATTTTTTAGTATACAAATATAATATACCATATATAAAAATGCGGTATGTGAAAAAACTTAAAAAGAGTTGAAAAAGTATCCGGAATTTCCAATACCTGCTCATTATGTTTATGTGTAAAACTATAGATTATTATAACAATTAAAATATTGTTTCGTCATCTTGAATATGCTATACTTGAATTATGTTTATAGGGGCAAAGCTGTTGAAAAACTGTGACGCAAAGCCAAAGGGACTAAGGCAGTACGCTATGTCAGCCGGTTGCAATAAGAAGATGCGGATAGGTTAATAGAGTAAGTAAAAAAAGTTATTCGGCTTAAATTTTAGTCACCTGTATAACGCAGGTGACTTTTTTGCATAGGAAATTACATTTTCTATCTAGAAAAGCTTCCGGCAGAATGCATAGGAGATGAGGGAAGGAAATGGAAAAGGGAAAGAAATGGAAAAAAATTGAAGCATTCTGTATTTTGCTCATTGTGACATTGTTGCTTATTTTTGTCAGAATACTGTATCAGCCGGGCATGAAGTCGGAAAGAGGCGAGTTGTACACCTTTAGTAATGGATGGTATCAGTTGAAGGATGGGAAAAAGACGGAACTCAAATTGCCATGCTTTGTTACGGCGGATGAAGAGGGGAAGATCGTTCTTTACAATGATGCGTTATCAGAGGCTGATAAGGGAAAAATCTTGTCGATCCGAGGAATTCAGGATCAGCTGGAAGTCTGCATGGGAGACCGGCTTCTCTATCAATATAAGGATAACAGATTTGAAAAAAACAGGCAGATGAAAGGAAAAATCTGGGCAGATATTTCTTTGCCGGAGGAAATCGGGCAGGAAGTGTTATCCATCAGCTATATAGGAAAAAAGAATAGCGAATTATATGTGCAGGCACCGATGGTGGGAGATTTTTGCTCTGTTATCAGGCAGCATCTGCTAGGAGCGATTTTTTCAATACTGGTGATTTTGGGAATGACTGGTCTCGGTATCGTCTCGGTGATTGTCTTTTTATATACCAGACACAGGCAAATTGTAGAAAAGAGATTTTTAAATGTAGCACTGTTTTTGATTCTATGCAGTCTGTGGTGCATTTTGGATTCAGGGATTTATCAGATGTATGGAAGTCAGAACGCGGCAGGGACACTGATATCCTTTTATGCGTTTATGACGATGCCTGTTCCCATGCTGTTATTTGTACAAAATACAGTGAGTGAAAGTGTAAGATGGATACCGCAGGTCTGGATTTTTCTTCTTTATGCAAATGCTGTTTTACAGGGATTCTTATATTTTCTGTTTAGGATTCCTTTTATAGACATGTTATTTATCACACATCTCTTATTATTTACGGGGGTTGTGTCTATGATTCTTCTTTTGTGGAAAGAGTATCGGAAAACGCAGGAGAAGGAAGTAAATCTCTGTCTAAAGGCATTTGGTGTATTAGGGATAAGCGGTGTAATCGCACTGGTACTGTACTGGGTATTATCCATTTACTGGTATGAAGCTATTTTCCAGTTTGGCATTCTTCTTTATATTGCTGTTTTGTTTTGGGGATTGCTTTGTAAAGTATCCAACAACATTCAGTTTTGCCTGGAACAGGAGGTTTATAGGAGAATGTCCTTGGAAGACCGGATGACAGATATGAAAAACCGGAAATCATTTGAGATGTATCTTGAAGAGATCCAGGAGGGTGCGATTTTACTTGAAAATGTATTATTGTTGTTTGTGAAAATTGCAGAACTGAAGAAGATTAATGATATGTCTGGAAGACAGATGGGTGATGAAACGGTTATCCGAACGGCAAGAAGCATCCAGAGTGCAGAAAGGAGTGTTCTGGAACAGCAGGCAGTAAGTTTTCGTGTTGAAGGTGATGAGTTTGTGATTATCGTAAGAAATCCGCAAAAGACACCGGAAGAATGGGAGCATTTTATAAAAGAAGAGATGGAAGAAGAATGTGGAAACAGACAGCCTGTGCGGCTGAAGTTCGGGTATAGTTATCTGAGAAAAAAGAATGGTAGTCTTCTTTCGCTCAGTGACTGGAAACAGCAGGCAGACGATATGCTTTACTCAAATAAATAAAAACCGGCGGAGGATAAATATGACTTATAATATGGATTTTCTTATTGCGGCAATGGTTATATTGTTGCTGGTTTTATGGCATTTTCTGGGACAGAAAAGAGCAGAGGATCTGAATAATCAGGTATTCCTTTTCTTTGCCATCATCGGTATTTTAGATGTGGTTGCGGAACTTGCCAGTAATTATTATATTTCTTTTCCAAATAGTAATTGTGAAATTGCTGCAATGCTTGCAACAACGATCTTTTATCTGCTTCAGGCATTGCTGCCGTTTACTGTGATCTGTTATATTCAGACATTACATGATAATAAGATCATTTCGGCAAAAAAGATGGTTTTATCAGGTGTGCCGACATTCATTCTGATGGGGATGATTCTGACAAACCCGTTCACAGAAAAGCTGTTTTATTTTGATATACCGGCAGGCTATATGAAAGGTCCATGGTATATGCTGATGTATTACAGTGCACTCTGTCATATGGCTGCAGCCTTGATTCTTATTGTCATATGGCGGAAAAAGCTGGGGTATCGAAAAGTGAAGATCCTGCTGGAAATCCTGTTGATATCCGGTACGGGAGTGGTGATCCAGCTTTTATATCATCCGCTTCTTACAACAGGGTTTGGTATGAGTCTGGGAATTCTGGCACTATTTATTACGATTAACAATCCTCATGCAAATATCGATACACTTACCGGATTATACAATCATCTGTATCTGGTCAGAAAAAGCAATGAGCTGATCAGTGCGGGAAAATCATTTCACATTATTACGGTGTATCTTTATCAATTAAAGCACATTAATAAAATCGCAGGGGTACAGGGCGGTAATTCAATCTTAAAGCTGGCAGCAAGAAAACTTGGTGAGATATGCGGGAAAACAGCATTTCGTACAACGGGAAAGCGTTTTATGATACTTACCGGTTCACTTGAAGAATATGAATATTATCTTACGCAGCTGAAGAGATTGTTTGATGGAAACAGTAAGCTGAATGTCAACAATAAAACTATTACGGTGCCTGTGATCATAAGCGGGATCATGAATGCGCAGAAACTTGGAGACAGCGGGCTTATTCTAGAGTATGCTGAATATCTGGAAGCCTTATCTGCGAAAAGTGGTCTGACAGAGGTGATACAGGATGATCATCAGACGATGAATGGTTTCCTTTATAATAAACGGGTAGAACAGTATTTGCATAAGGCGATTACAGAGGATCTGTTCGAGATATACTATCAGCCGGTTTACTCTACAAGGAAAAAATGCTTTATCACACTGGAAGCACTAAGTCGCCTTCAGCATCCGGAGCTTGGATGGATCGCACCAGATGTATTTATTCAGATTGCAGAAAAAAATCATATGATCGAACAGATCACAGATCTACAGTTTAGTCGTGTCTGCAGATTTTTAGGAGAAAACCGATACCTGATGAAACATCTTCTGAATGTAAAAGTGAACCTGTCTTCTCTGGATCTGATGAGAAATGACTGTAGCAGACATTTTATCCGGATTATGGATGCTTATAAGATTCCACATAACTGGATACAGTTTGAAATCACGGAAACGGTTGCGACTGAATGCAATGCGGGTCTAAGAAGAGTTGCGGAGGAATTTACGGCCGCTGGCATTAGTTTTTGCCTGGATGATTTTGGTTCCGGATATGCGAATCTGAATACGGTAATGAGGCTTCCGTTTTCTGTGATCAAGGTTGACAGATCTCTGCTTTTTGATATCTGCAGGGATGAGAAACGGGCAATTTTCTATGAAAGTGTTGTAGAAACATTTCATAAAATGAATTATCATATTGTTTCCGCAGGGGTGGAAACACAGGAAGAAATGGAACAGATCAGCAGCTGGGGAGTCGATATGATCCAAGGCTATTATTTTTCTAGGCCACTTCCTGAAAAAGAGCTTTTGGCATTGCTGAAGAAGCAGGATAATATAGAAAGGGAAAATTAAGAGGCAATTCATCAGGCAGACAAATTAATGTATGAAAATAAAAGAATGTCATAAAGAGGAGAAAAGAAAATGTTACTTATTAAAAATGCAAAAGTTTATGCACCGGAGTATGTTGGAAAAAAGGATCTTTTAGTATGTGGGGGAAAAATTGAATGTATTGAAGATAAGATCGAGGATTTTCCAATCGCATGTGAAGTTATTGATGCAGAGGAAAGAATTCTTACACCGGGGTTTATTGATCAGCATGTTCATGTTACCGGAGGTGGTGGGGAAGGAAGCTTTCATACCCGTACACCGGAACTTCAGCTGTCAGAACTGGTAAAAGGCGGAATTACAACGGTTGTAGGACTTCTTGGAACGGACGGACTTACAAGGAGTGTCGAAAATCTTTACGCAAAAGTACAGGCTTTATGCGAAGAAGGGGTAAGTGCGTATATGCTTACCGGTGCATATGGATATCCAAGTCCGACTATTACCGGAGAGGTAGATCGGGATATTATGTTTGTTGAAAAAGTACTTGGCGTGAAACTTGCCATTTCAGATCATCGGGCACCGAATGTGACGGAAAGTGAATTGATCCAGCTTGCGAGCAAGACCAGAACGGCAGGTATGTTAAGCGGAAAACCTGGAATCGTGGTGCTGCATATGGGAGATGCAGATGCTGGATTGTCGCCGGTGTTTGAAGCTTTGGAAAAGAGTATGATTCCGATCAAGATTTTCCGTCCGACTCATGTGAACCGCAAAAAAGGTCTTCTGGAAGAGGGGTATCAGTTGCTTGAAAAGGGTGGATACATCGATCTCACCTGTGGCATCAGTGAGGACTTTTGTCCGGGCGGATGCATTTTAGAAGCAAAAGAAAAGGGAATCCCGACAGAGCATATTACCATCAGCTCCGACGGACACGGAAGCTGGTCAAAATACAGAGAAGACGGAAGTTTGTTGGAAATCGGTGTTTCCTCAGTAGATGCGCTGCGGGAAGAACTTCTGTATATGGTACATGAGCTTGATATGAAGCTGGAAGATGCACTTCCATATATGACATCACATGTAGCGGAGGCACTGGGATTGCAGGGTAAGAAAGGGACAATACAAAAAGGAGCCGATGCAGATCTGCTTTTGTGGGACAATGACCTGAAGCTTGACAGTTATATTGCAGGTGGAAAAATCTTTATGCAAAAAGAAAAAATCATTTGCAAGGGAACCTATGAAAAATAGGAATTGAATAAAGTACAACGTTAGCCTGTTAAAATATTCCCTTGCGGAAATGCCGGAAAAGCCTTAAAATAAAGGAATCATGTGTATACAGAAAGGAATATGCTTTATGGAAAAAGGGACTATTTTTAAATTTCATAACGATCTGGATACAGACCAGATCATCGCATCCCAGTATCTGTTGCTGCCGAATCTTGAGGAGATGAAGAGCCATGCATTTGAATCTCTGGATCCGGATTTTGCGCAGAAGGTAAAACCGGGAGATTTCGTAGTCGGAGGAGAGAACTTTGGATGCGGATCTTCCAGAGAGCAGGCTCCGGGTGTGTTAAAAGCGTTAGGCGTAAAAGCTGTAATCGCAAAATCATTTGCAAGAATTTTTTATAGAAATGCGATCAATATCGGACTTCCTGCTATCGTCTGTAAAGACCTTCCGGATGAAGTAAAGACCGGAGATCAGATGGAGCTTCATATGCTGGAAGGAACTGCCGAGGCAAATGGAAAGGTTTATTCCTGCACAAAACTGCCGGAATATATGCAGAATATTTTGAATCAGGGCGGACTTATTGCGTCTCTGAACCGTGAGGAGGAATAGACGATGGGAATGACAATTGCTGAAAAGATCATTGCAGCGGCAGCCGGTGTGGAAAGCGTAAAGCCGGGTGACATCCATACAGTAGAACTGGATCGTCTGATGAGTAATGACGGAACTACACATCTGACCGTTGATATGTATAATAATAAATTAAAAAATCCACATATTGCAGATACAGGCAAGCTGGTATTTATCGTAGACCATAACGTACCGTCTGACTGTCCGAAGACAGCAGCATCCCAGAAGAAGATGCGTGATTTTGCAAAGGCAAACCACATTGATTTCTGGGAAGGAAAAGGGGTATGCCATCAGATCATGATGGAAAACTATGTTCGCCCGGGAGAACTGATCTTTGGTGCAGACAGCCATACCTGTTCTTACGGTGCACTTGGGGCATTCGGAACCGGTGTTGGATGTACGGACTTCCTTTACGGTATGGTAACAGGAACTTCCTGGGTAATGGTACCGGAGACTGTGAAATTCAACCTGGTTGGGAAGCTGCCGGAAGGTGTATATGCGAGAGATCTGATCCTCACCATCATCGGGGAAGTCGGAGCCAACGGATGTAACTATCAGGTGATGGAATTTACCGGAGAAGGCGCAAAGACTCTGACCATCAGCGACCGTATCGCACTTTGCAATATGGCAGTAGAAGCCGGTGCAAAGACCGGTATTTTTGAAGTTGATGATGTGGCAATGGAATATTTAAAAGAGCATGGACGCGAGCCAAAGGCTGTATATCACAGCGATCCGGATGCGCACTATGTAAGAGAATATACATTTGATTTATCCAAGGTAGAGCCGGTTGTTGCAAAACCGGATTTTGTAGACAATCTTGCGCCGGCAAAAGACGTGCGCGGTATCAAGATTGATGAGGCATTCCTTGGATCCTGCAACAACGGACGTATCGAAGATCTCCGTGTAGGTGCACAGGTTATCAAAGGAAAGAAAGTATCTGAAAAAGTAAGATTCCTTGTTGTTCCGGCAAGTCAGACTATTTACAGACAGGCTCTGGAAGAGGGACTGATCGACATCTTCATGGATGCAGGTGCGATCGTCATGAACCCAAACTGCAGTGTATGCTGGGGAAGCTGTCAGGGCGTAATCGGTGAAAATGAAGTTCTGATCAGTACCGGAACCCGTAACTTTAAGGGACGTGCAGGACATCCGAGCTCCAAGGTATATCTTGGATCGGCTGCAACCGTTACAGCATCTGCCATTGCCGGAGAAATCGCACTGGCAAGTGATGTGTAAGAGACGAAATTACGTTTGACGAGGTGACATAAAATGGATAAATTTACAGGACGTGTATGGGTTCTCGGAGATGACATTGATACCGATATCATCATTCCGACTGAATACCTTGCACTCAAGACAATCGATGATATGAAGCAGTATGGCTTTTCTCCTCTTCGCCCGGAACTTGCCGGACAGATCCAGAAGGGGGATATCATCGTGGCTGGAAAGAACTTTGGCTGCGGTTCTTCAAGAGAACAGGCACCGGAGATCATTAAAGCAATGGGCGTACAGTGCGTCATTGCCAAATCATTTGCAAGAATCTTTTTCCGTAACTCGATCAACAACGGACTTCTTCTGATCGAACAGCCGGATCTCTATGACGACATGAAAGAGGGAGACGAGGTTACTGTCGTGATGAATGAGCATGTTGATTATAATGGCAAGGAGTACCCGATTGCTTCTCTGCCGGAGAATCTGATGAGCATTATTCAGGCTGGCGGTCTGGTAAAAGCCATGCGCAAGCTGAATGGACTGGATTAACCGGAAAGGAGAAGAAAATGGGCGAGACGATTATTGAAAAAATTATCAGACATAATACAGGAAAGGCTGTAAAGCCGGGAGACATTGTGACGGTCAATGTAGACCGCGTGATGATCCACGATATTTTCATCCCGTTTGTAGCAGACAAATTTGAAGAAATGGGATTTACAAAGTTGCATGATCCGGACAAGGTTGTTCTGATCTACGACCATCTGGTACCGGCAAGTCAGCAGGACGATACCAGACATTTCCGTACAGGAGATGCATTTGCAGAAAAATACGGACTGACACACGTACACAGAAGTGATGGAATCTGTCATCAGCTTATGACAGAAGCTGGTTACGTTAAACCAGGCGATATTGCATTTGGAACCGACAGCCATACCACAACCTATGGTTGTGTTGGAGCATTTTCATCCGGTATCGGTTATACCGAGATGGCAAGTATCCTTGGAACCGGAACGATGTGGATCAAGGTGCCGGAGACGATCAAAGTTGTGATCGATGGTGAACTTCCGGAAAATGTCATGTCAAAGGATATCATCTTACGTCTGATCGGTGACTTAAGAGCAGACGGTGCAACTTACAGAGCACTGGAATTTGCCGGAAGCACCATTGAAAATATGACAGTTGCAAGTCGTATGACAATGGCAAATATGGCAATCGAAGCGGGGGCAAAATGTGCACTTTTCACACCAGATGAGAAGACCGCTGAGTATTGCGAAATTGAATTAAATGATTATCAGAAGAGCCTGGTTGGTGATCCGGATGCTACCTATATGAGAACGATCACTTACAAGGCAGAGGATTTTGTACCGGTTATGGCTTGTCCATCCCAGGTTGATAAGATCAGAAATGTATCAGAGCTGGAAGGAACGGAGATCGATCAGGTATTTATCGGTTCCTGTACAAACGGACGTCTGGAAGATCTTCAGGCAGCAGCAGAAGTGCTGGAAGGCAAGAAGGTTGCTGACTTTGTAAAACTGATCGTAACTCCGGCAAGCCGCAAGATCTACAAACAGGCAGCAGATATGGGAATCCTGAAGACTTTATCTGAAGCTGGTGCGATCATCACTCATCCGGGATGTGGACTTTGCTGTGGACGTACCGGAGGAATCCTGTCAGACGGCGAGCGCGTGGTTGCAACCAACAATCGTAACTTCCTCGGACGTATGGGAACATCTAAGGTTGAGATTTATCTGGCGTCTCCGAGAACAGCGGCAAGCTGCGCGGTGGCCGGAAAGATTGTAAGTCCGGAGTAGATTTTGCGTGACGCCGGGAATGCGCAGACGGAGAAAAGATCTGTGCGGCGTGAGACAGATTATCTGGAATATATCACTGGAAAGAAAATTGTGCCGTGAGTGGGTACGGCAGAATGGAGTACGGTATGAAGAAAATAGGATTTATCGGCGTTGGCATCATGGGGAAATCTATGGTGCGCAACCTTATGAAAGCAGGGTATGAGCTGCATATCTATGCAAGAACCAGATCAAAAGTTGAAGATGTGATCAGTGAGGGCGCAATATTCCATGAGTCCATCAGGGAATGTGTACCGGGATGCGATGCTGTGATCACTATTGTTGGTTTTCCGAGAGATGTGGAAGAGGTCTATTTTGATGAAGGCGGTATTCTGGAAAATGCAGATCCGGGAACCTATCTGATCGATATGACGACTACGAGTCCTATGCTTGCGGAGAAGATTTCCAAAGAAGGTACAGAAAAAGGATTTCATGTACTGGATGCGCCTGTAACGGGCGGAGATACCGGAGCGAAGGCAGGTACGCTTTCTATTCTTGTCGGTGGAGAGAAGGAAGATTATGAGACTTGTATGGAGCTTTTTAAGGCGATGGGAACGAATATCAATTATCAGGGAAAAGCCGGATGCGGACAGCATGCAAAGCTTGCAAACCAGATCATGATCGCCGGAGCTTTAAGCGGAGTATGCGAGGCATTTTCTTATGCACAGGCGAAGGGGCTGGACTTAAATGTGCTTTTTAATTCTGTTTCTACCGGGGCAGCAGGAAGCAAACAGCTGGACGCATTCGGACCGAAGATCATTGCCGGAGATTATGCGCCGGGATTCTTTATGAAGCATTTCATCAAGGATATGAAGCTTGCGCTGACTGAGGCGAATATGAGTGGACTGAGCCTTGAGGTGCTTAGCCTGGTATTGTCAAATTATGAAGAACTGGCACAGGAAGGGCTTGGAGATCTTGGAACACAGGCACTGATCAAGTATTATGATGTGCAGGATGTAGAAGAATAGAATATAACGAGAAAACCCGCTGATCTTTCGACCAGCGGGTTTTCCTGTGCTTTTTATTTAATTTCTAAAGGAATGAGAGTAAAGTGCGGCAATCGGTGTTACCCGATTGCGCTTACTTTATGAGGGGGGAGATAGTTGTTTATCAACTATCTGACTCTTAGTATACAGATAAATTGTGTTCAAAATATGTCCATATCATAAAAGAAAAAGAAAATTTCTTAAGGAAAAATGAACTATAGATTAAGGAATTGGTACAGGTGTATAATGAGGTGAACAGTAACGAAATATGTTCTTAACAACTCAGATGCACGTTACGGCGTTGCAACTGTAGTATTTTAATGGTATACTGGACATATTGCAGTAGTATAAAATGGCAGCAGGGGTTGCCGGCAATAAGGGGCGCAAGTGACTGGCAATATCCACATTTGCGTTGACAGAAAACACATTGGGGAACATGTGAAAGTATATAAGAGAATAATACGGAGGAACAAGACAGATGGATTTGGTAACAGTAAGAGAGTTATACAGAAACAGAGAGGAATATCTGGATAAAGAAGTGACTATAGGAGGATGGGTGCGCAGTATCCGTGATTCCAAGGCATTCGGATTTATCGTTGTAAATGACGGATCATTTTTCGAACCGCTTCAGGTGGTATATCATGACAACATGGAGAACTTCGGGGAAATTTCAAAATTAAACGTAGGAGCAGCAATTATTGTAAAAGGAACACTTGTTGCAACACCACAGGCAAAGCAGCCATTTGAGATCCAGGCAACAGAGGTTACAGTAGAAGGCGCATCTGCACCGGATTACCCGCTTCAGAAAAAGCGTCACAGCTTTGAATATTTAAGAAGTATCGCACATCTCCGTCCGAGAACCAATACCTTCCAGGCAGTATTCAGAGTTCGTTCTCTGACCGCTTATGCGATCCACAAATTCTTCCAGGAGAGAGGATTTGTATATGTACACACACCGCTGATCACAGGAAGTGACTGTGAGGGTGCAGGAGAGATGTTCCAGGTAACAACTATGGATCTGAACAACGTACCGAAGAACGCAGACGGAAGCGTGGATTACTCCAAAGATTTCTTCGGAAAAGAGACAAACCTTACCGTAAGCGGACAGCTGAACGGTGAAACTTATGCACAGGCATTCCGTGATATTTACACATTCGGACCGACATTCCGTGCGGAGAATTCCAACACCACACGTCATGCCGCAGAGTTCTGGATGATCGAGCCGGAGATCGCATTCGCAGATCTGGAAGACGACATGATCCTTGCAGAGAGCATGCTGAAATATGTGATCCGTTACGTGATGGAGAATGCACCGGAAGAGATGAACTTCTTCAACTCTTTCGTAGACAAAGGTCTGATTGACCGTCTGAACAACGTTGTAAATTCCGATTTCGCAAGAGTTACTTACACAGAAGCGATCGAAATTCTGGAAAAGCACAATGACAAATTTGAATACAAAGTATCATGGGGAGCAGATCTTCAGACAGAGCATGAACGTTATCTGACAGAAGAAATCTACAAACGTCCGGTATTCGTTACCGATTATCCGAAGGAGATCAAAGCTTTCTACATGAAGATGAATGATGACAATAAGACTGTAGCAGCAGTTGACTGTCTGGTTCCTGGAATCGGTGAGATTATCGGAGGAAGCCAGAGAGAGGATGACTACGATAAGCTTGTTGCAAGAATGAAAGAGCTTGGACTTAAGGAAGAAGATTACGGATTCTATCTTGATCTGAGAAAATACGGATCTACAAGACATGCAGGATTCGGACTTGGATTCGAGAGATGCATCATGTATCTTACAGGAATGTCCAACATTCGTGACGTAATTCCGTTCCCAAGAACTGTGAATAACTGCGAACTGTAAAAAAGAAGAATGAGAAATCAAGGGGACCGGAGAACGCGCCACAAAAAGGTGCGTTTTCCGGTCTGCTGTTTTCTGACGGAGACTCTGGGAGGCAGTATTGGACAGAGAATCCGGAAAATGAAGCGAGGGCGTTTTCTGTATACAGAAAGGAAAATAGATGAACATTTTAGTTGTAGATGATGAAAAAGAAATTGCGGATGTCGTAGAATTATATCTGCAAAATGAATACCATGTTTTGAAATTTTACACAGGGCAGGAAGCATTGGAATGTATTGAGAAGACAAATGTGGATCTGGCGATCCTGGATGTAATGCTGCCGGATATTGACGGTTTCACGATTCTGAGAAAGATCCGTGAGAAATACACATTTCCGGTGATCATGCTGACCGCGAAGACGGAGTACCGGGACAAGATCACCGGGCTTACGATGGGGGCTGACGACTATATTCCGAAACCATTCAACCCGCTGGAGCTGGTAGCGAGAGTGAAAGCACAGATGCGCAGATACACGCAGTACAATGATGGTAAGAAAAGTGATTCTGAGAATATCATTGATTTTGCAGGACTCTTGTTAAATAAAGAATCCCATGAATGTATTTATAATGAGCAGTCTCTTCCGCTGACACCGACGGAATTTGAGATCCTGTGGATCCTGTGTGAGAACCGCGGAAAGGTGATCAGTTCCCAGAAGTTATTTGAAGAGGTCTGGCATGAAGAGTATCTGAAGAACAGCAACAATACAGTGATGGTACATATCAGGCATCTGCGGGAAAAACTCAGTAAACCGACCGGTAAATCGGATCTGATAAAGACCGTATGGGGAGTGGGATATAAGATTGAAGAATAATTACAGGAAATTAAAACTGAGCATTCTGCTTCAGACCGTGTTTGTCACGGCACTCACCGTACTTGTAGGTGGATTTATTCTGGAGTATTTTATTGATGGCGTATATAATGACAGCTTTGCCAACGGATTTTTGCGTATTATGGAAAGCTTTCATATGAATGAAGAGACAGCAAAGCGCCTGTACTGGCAGCTGATCGGGGATAACAAGGTGTTCTTTATGATCCTTGGCTTTTTGCTTTTGTTTTCCCTGTTCTTCTATGTGGCATTGTCAAAGATGACAAGCTATCTGAGACAGGTAGAGGACGGAATTGAAAATATTATTTCCGCATCGGATCAGCCGATCCGGTTGATTACGGAGCTGCGGCCGATCGAGGATCGTCTGAATGAGATCAAAGAAACATTAAAGCGCCAGGAGGATGAGGCGGCACAGATCGAGCAGAAGAAGAATGATATGCTGCTTTTCCTGGCACATGATCTGAAAACGCCGCTGACTTCAGTGGTGGCTTATCTGAGTATGCTGGATTCCAACCCGGAAATGTCGGTGGAGGAGCGCGCGAAGTATACCCATATTTCACTGGAAAAAGCGATCCGTCTTGGAGAACTTTTACAGGAATTTTTTGATATCACAAGATTCAATCTGCAGGATATCGATCTGGAAAAGGTTGAAATCGATCTGACGATGATGTTGGAGCAGATTGCGGATGAACTGTATGCGGTGCTGCAGGAGAAGAAACTGACCTGTCAGGTAGAGGCAGATGAGGAAATCCTGATCGAGGGAGATCCGGATAAACTTGCCAGAGTATTTGATAATATTCTTCGAAATGCCATCGCATATTGCAGGGGAAAAAGTACTCTTGTGATCCGCGCGGCGAAGGAGAAAGAACAGGTCAGGATTTGTTTTGAAAATGAGGGAGATACGATCCCGGAAGAGAATCTGAAACGGATCTTTGATAAATTTTACCGTGCGGATGCGGCAAGGTCCAGCAGTACCGGGGGAGCCGGGCTTGGGCTTGCGATCGCCAAAGCAATTGTTGAGCTGCACAAGGGGCAGATCAGAGCTGAGAGCAGTGAGGGAAAGACACGGTTTATCGTGACACTCCCAATTAAAGGAGGAGTAGAAAATCATGAAATTCATACACACAGCGGACATTCATCTGGGGGCAGAGCCGGACGCAGGAAGTTCTTACAGCACAGAGCGTCCGGAAGAACTGTGGAATAGCTTTGAACGGCTGTTAGATGTCTGCGAAGAGGAGCAGACGGATCTGCTTCTGATCGCGGGAGACCTGTTCCACAGGCAGCCGCTCCGGAAAGAATTAAAGGAGCTGGATTATTTATTTTCCAGGCTGACACATACCCAGGTTGTGCTGATGGCAGGCAACCATGATTATCTGAAAAGTACATCTTATTACCGGAATTATCCGTGGCAGGGTCCGGTGCATATGTTCTTATCGCAGAGACCGGCATGCATGGAATTTGCAGAGATTGGAACCTGTGTGTACGGACTGAGTTATGAGCAGCGGGAGATCACGCAGTCACTGTACGATGCGGTCAGACCGCAGAAGAGACAGCCGGTCGAGATCCTTCTGGTGCATGGCGGCGATGAAAAGCATATTCCGTTCCGGAAAAATGAGCTGGTAAAGCAGGGGTATGATTATATTGCGCTTGGTCACATTCATCTCCCGGCAGAGCTGGTAAAGGACCAGATGTACTATGCCGGATCGCTGGAACCGACAGACAAAAATGACACAGGAAAGCACGGCTATATCAAAGGGGAGATTAAAGGAGGAAGAACCCGGGTCCAGTTTGTCCCGTTTGCATGCAGGGAATATGTGCACATGGAAGTAAAGACGGAAAAAGATATGACCGGGCGAGAATTGAAAGAAAAGATTGCCCGCAGCATTCAGGAGCGGGGTGTGCAGAATATTTATAAAATGATCCTGAGGGGCTTCCGGGATCCTGACATCATATACGATCCGGGACGGCTGGATCCTTATGGAAATATTGTTGAGATCCTGGATGAGACAAAGCCTGCATATGACTATGAGAAGCTGAAAACGCTGAATACAGACAATTTACTGGGGCAGTATATAGAAAGCCTTGCAGATGCCAAAGAGGGAAGCATAGAGGCAATTGCGCTGGCTGAAGGGGTACAGGCAATGCTGGAGGCGAAGGGGAGTAAGATATGAGAATAACAGAACTGGTCCTGAAAAATTTTGGAAGGTTCACGGATAAACGGATCGGACTTACTGATGGGATTAATATCATTTATGGTGAAAATGAATCGGGAAAGTCAACCCTGCATACCTTTTTGAAAGGGATGCTTTTCGGGATGGAGAGAAAGCGTGGGCGTGCGGCGGCGACCGACACCTTCAGCACATATGAACCATGGGAGAATCCGAATTATTACGCAGGAATCCTCCGTTTTGAATGTGGGGGACGGCATTTTCGGTTGGAGCGGAATTTTGACCGGTATTCCAAAGGCGGAATACTGCTTTGTGAGGATGATGGAGAAGAGCTGTCTCTGGAGCATGGAGATCTGGAAATCCTGCTTGGCGGGATGACGGAAAGTGATTATGAAAATACAGTTTCTATCGGACAGTTACGGGTACAGACCGGCAATACGCTGGCTGCAGAACTGAAAAATTATGCGGCAAATTATTATGCGACGGGGAACAGTGAGATCGATCTGGAAGGTGCGCTTGCCATTTTAAAAGAGCGGAAAAAAGAACTGGAAAAGGAAGAGCGAGAGCAGAGCCGGAAGATTGATGAAAAGAGAGAAAAGGCGGAGCTGGAAGCGTCCTATGTCTGGCGGGATCTGCATCAGCTGGAACAGGAGAAACAGCAGCTTAAGGCAGACTGTGAGGAAAAGCGCAGGGCATGGGAAGCGTGGGAAAAAGAGGATAGAAAGAGAAGAAAACAGGAAGAAGCTGCGGGATATTTTGACGGGTGGAGGATTCATCCGCTGGAAACATTTTCCATGCTGGCAGCATTTATTGTGATATTTGTTCTGTTCCCGAGACCATGGAACTGTCTTGTGGCGATCGTGGTAGCACTTGCCGAAGGACTGTATGTGTGGAATCATCTGAAGGATGGAAAGCAGAAAAAAAAGGCAAAAATACGTGATGACAAAGAGCAGGGAAATACGCTGAAGGCGGCGTATGAGATGCAGAAGGGCAGACTTGCAAAAGTACAGGAGTCTTATCACGAGAAGGAAGTCTTCTATGAGAACCTGAAGGAGCGCGTCGATGAATTTGACGAGATGAACAGTGAAGATCTGGAACGCATGAAGCGCAGGCAGGGGCTGGAGCTCGCCATGGAGAGGCTGACAGAGCTTGCTTCGGGAATGCAGAGCCGGACTGGCGAACGGATGAACGCGGAAGTATCAAAGGTCATGGAGGCGATCACGGGTGGAAAATATAACCGTCTGTGGGTGGATGAAAATCTACAGGTGCAGCTGATGAGCGAAGGAAGAAGGATCTCAATGGATCAGGTAAGCCGTGGAACCCTGGAGCAGATCTATTTTGCGATCCGTATGGCGGCAACAAAAATTCTCCACGAAGAAGAATGTCCGGTGATCCTGGACGATGCATTCGGCTATTATGATGACAGGAGACTTATCCAGACTCTCCGCTGGCTGAAAGACAGTAAGCGGCAGGTAATTATATTCAGCTGTCAGAAACGGGAGATGGAAATGCTGGAAAAGATGGGATGCGCATATCATAAGGTGATGTTGTAAAGAAGAGGAGGAAGATTTTATGATTCGGCTTCAGGATATTGCAGAAATGGCAGGTGTCAGCCGTACCACTGTATCTAATGTTATAAATGGCAAAACCAAAAGGGTTTCCCAGAAAACAATCGATAAAATCACGGCCATTCTTAAAGAACAGAACTATGTTCCGCATATGGGCTCCATGATGCTTTCCGGTCATGGTTCCAGAATTATAGGTGTAGTACTCGGATTTTCTTATGCACATGGTATGCAGTCACTTCAGGATCCATTTGTAGGAGAACTGATCGGAACCATACAGATGGAAACGGAAGAAAATGGATATTATGTTATGCTTATTGGCGGTGAAAGCATTCAGAATGTAGTGGATATTGCCTCAAAATGGAATGTAGAGGGATTGATCATCCTGGGATACAATGAAGAGCAGTATCGTAATCTTTCGCGCAGATTAAACAAAAAAATGATTCTGATCGATGCTTATCCGGAAGGCGCTTATACCTTCCAGAATGTCGGTATAGATGATTATTCGGGAGGGTATCAGATTGGAGAATACCTGTATTCCTGTGGATATAAGAAAGCATTGTTTGTTGCGGAAACGGAGAGAGACAGTGATTACTATCGGTGGATGGGATTCAAACAGGCGATGGAAAAACCAGGTGGATTCTGCAGTCGTTCCCGATATATAATTATTCCGGGTGAAAAAAGATTACGTCTCAGAAAATACAGAGAACTTCTCCCACATTTTCTGGAAGCAAAAGCACTTGCATTTTCCTCGGATTATAATGCGATGGAAGCGATAAATTTCTTTCTTGACGAAGGAATCATGGTTCCGGAGCAGATTTCTGTTACAGGATATGATGACAGTGTCTATGCAAGTATGGTTCGGCCAAGGCTGACAACAGTCCACCAGGATGTTCCGCAAAAAGCACATGTAGCGCTGACGCGTCTGATGAAATTGATCCAGGGAGAGACACTGGACGAATTAAATATAAAAAATCCAGTTTATCTGGTGAAGAGGGATTCTGTCAGGGAATGACAGGATCTTTTTTTCGACTTTGCATGTATACAGGCAAGCCGGTGGAATGGCCTGGTTGTCTTTGTGCAGAGTGTATAAAAACAAGAAGTAAACTTTGTTGCCTTTTGCAGTTTCGCAAGAAACCTATTGATTTTGCGAAGCTGAATAGGGTATCATGAACTTACTAAAAGGAACCGGGCAGACGTGTCCGGGGAAATGTTAACAAAATTAATCGAGTTGCGCAACCGACATACTAAAAACAGTGTGGAGGGAAAAAGATGAAAAAAAGAAAATTTGTCAGTTTATTACTGGTTGGTACTTTAGTGGCAGGTATGGCTACCGTAACCGGATGCGGATCATCCGATGGAAAATCTTCTTCAAAAAATGGGAAAACAGAGCTGGAATTGTTTTCTACGAAAGCAGAGAACAAAGAAGTCGTTCAGCAGCTTGTAGATAAATTCAATGAATCTCATGAAGATGTGACGATCAAGATTACAGCACCGGCAGATGCAGGCACTGTGTTAAAGACCAGAATGGCAAAGAATGATATGCCTGATATCGTAATGATGGGCGGTGACAATAACTACACAGAAGTAGAAAGCGCAGGAATGCTGGTTGATTTAAGTGACCAGGATTATGTTTCAGACATTCAGGATTCTTACATGCAGATGGTTTACGATGTAAATAAAGACAAAGAAGAAAAAGCATACGGTATTCCATATGCAACCAATGCATCTGGTGTCATCTACAATGTGGATAAGTTTGAAGAACTTGGTCTTGAAGTTCCGAAAACATGGGATGAGTTTATTGCTGTACTTGACAAGATCAAAGCCGCAGGAGAGCAGCCACTTCTTATGACATATAAAGATGCATGGACCAGCCTTTGCCCGTGGAACAGTATAGCACCGGATCTTCAGCCGGATAACTTTACAGACGACCGCAAAGCAGGAAAAACAACATTTGCAAAAACGCACGAAGAGATCGCAGAAAAATATCTGACACTTCTTGATTATGCACAGGACGATTTCATGGGCCTGACTTATGATGATGGAAATAAAAAATTCGCAAATGGTGAAGCAGTTATGATCATCAATGGAAACTGGGCAATCAATCAGTACAAGAACTCTAATCCGGACGTTAATGTTAATATGTTCGCACTTCCGGCATCTGACGATGAGTCGAAGAATTATGTAACATCAGGTGTTGACGTACTTTTAGGTGTATGCGAAGGCAGTGAAAACGAAGAGATGGCAAAAGAATTTGTTTCCTTTATGATGGAGCCTGAAAATGCACAGACTTATATTGACGATCAGTTTGCTTTTTCAGCAATCAAAGGTGTAGAGCAGAATAATGAAACAGTTGCAGGTGTCAAAGAAGATATTGCCAATGGTAAAGTAGCAAACTTCCCGGATCATTACTATCCTTCAGGATTTGATCTTTCAGCACTTACTTCTGAACTGTGCCTGAATTATTCTAACGGAATGGACAATCAGAAGAACATAACACAGTTCCTGAAACAGTGCGATGAAAAATATGATATTGCCAACGTAGATTAAGCGAGGAGTTGATCTCATGAAAAATAAAACAGCTCATAAAAAACCTGCTGTTAATAAAATATATTATATTTATGTAGGAATCCTCGCAGTATTATTTTTTGTATTCCATACGATCCCATTTCTGCGAGGTGTTCTGTACAGTTTTACAGACTGGAAAGGATATGGGAACTGGAATTTTGTCGGACTGCGTAATTATCTGCATATGTTTTCAGATGCCGATACAGGGAATGCATATTTGTTTACATTCAAATTTGCGATCATTGCAACAATCCTTGTAAACGTAATCAGTCTGGTACTTGCCTGTGCACTGAATGCAAAGATTAAATTCAAAAACACGATCAAGGCGTTTTACTTTCTGCCTTATATGCTGGGCAGCCTGATCGTTGGATTTATCTTCAATTACATTTTTGCCAATCTGATTCCGGATCTTGGAAAGAGTCTTGGAATTTCGGTGTTAAGTTCTAATATTCTTGGTACAAATCATGCAATATGGGGAATTATCGCCGTTGCGGTATGGACAGGATGTGCATTCAATACATTGATCTACATTTCAGGGCTTCAGTCTATTGATACAGACGTATATGAGGCAGCAGCCCTTGATGGCGCAACCGGAATCCGAAGATTTACCAAAATTACATTTCCTCTTCTGGCACCGTCCTTTACCATTAATATGGTGCTTTCAGCCAAAGGATATCTGATGGTTTACGATCAGATCATGGCGATGACAGAGGGAGGACCGGGAACCAGTACAACATCGATTGCCGTCCTGATTTATAAAAAAGGATTTGGAGGCGGTCAGTTCGCCTATCAGTCAGCAAATGCAGTTACGCTTTTTATTGTAGTAGTATTAATTTCTATATTCCAGTTACGTATACTTGAGAAGAGAGAGGAGAAATTAGGATGAGAAGGCAGATAGTAAAAGCAAAAGAACATTATAATTGGCCAGTGACCATTCTTCTGATCGTAGGAATCGTACTGGTTATTCTCCTGCCTCTGTATATGGCGTTGATGATTGCGATCAAAGACCCTTCGGACATGAATAATATTCTGGCACTCCCGACGAAACTCAGACTTCAGAATTTTGTTGATGCCTGGAAAATGACAAATTTCCCGAGAAAGTTTTTTAATACTGCATTTATTACAGTGGTTAACCTGGTCTTTACTCTGATCACAAACTCATTTGCAGCATATGCAATTACAAGAAACAGGAAAAAAAGCAAATTCTTTTCCATTATGTACTATTATTTCATCAGTGCAATGTTTATACCTTTCCAGGTAATTATGCTTCCTTTGGTTGTACAGGCTAATACATTCCACCTGGACAATATTTACGGAATTACATTCTTGTATATTATTTTTGGTCTTCCGATGAATACATTCCTTTACACAGGTGCTATTAAGGCTATTCCGGAAGCATTGGATGAGGCTGCAATGATTGACGGAGCAAATCCGATTCAGATATTTACAAAAGTTATTTTTCCAATATTAAAACCAACTACAGCAACAGTTGCAATTCTTTCCTTTATGTGGACATGGAATGACTTTACAATGCCACTTGTGCTGTTAAGTGACGAGAGTCAGCAGACCTTGCAGCTTGCACAGTATGTGTTTAAAAAACAATTCTCTGTAGACTACAACCTGGCGTTTGCTTCTTATCTGTTGGTTCTTATTCCGGTATTGGTTGTATATCTGTTCTGTCAGAAATGGATCATGAACGGTGTTGTTGCCGGAGCGGTTAAATAATACTAAACAATTATAAATGAGGAGACTTGGCATGGAGAAAAAATGGTGGAAAGAAAGTGTAGTATATCAGATATATCCCAAGAGTTTTAAAGACAGTAACGGTGATGGCGTGGGAGATATCAGAGGAATCATACAGAAACTCGATTACCTTAAAGAACTTGGGGTAAATGTGTTGTGGATTTCTCCGATGCTGGAATCACCTCAGGACGATAATGGTTACGATATTTCTGATTACCGCAGAATTTATGAAGAATATGGAACTATGGAGGATTACGAAGAATTGTTGTGTGAAGCACACAAAAGATCCATCAGGATTCTGATGGATCTCGTAGTCAACCATACTTCAGATGAACATAACTGGTTTATTGAAAGCCGCAAATCAAAAGATAATCCATATCGTGATTATTATATCTGGAAAGACCCGGTAAACGGAAAAGAACCTAATAACTGGGGCGGAGTATTCGGAGGTTCTGCATGGGAATACGATCCGCAGACTCAGATGTATTATCTGCATCTGTTTTCAAAAAAACAGCCGGATCTCAATTGGGAAAATGAAAAAGTGCGTCAGGAAGTTTATGACATGATGAAATTCTGGTGTGAAAAAGGAATTGACGGTTTCCGCATGGATGTTATCAGTATGATTTCCAAAGATCAGAGATTTCCGGACGGAGAAATGAATAACGGTCTTTATGGAGACTTTGGACCATATTGTGTACATGGACCGAGAATCCATGAATTTCTTCAGGAAATGAATCGTGAAGTTCTTTCAAAATATGATATCATGACAGTTGGTGAAACCTCAGGAGTTACAATTGAAGAAGCACAGAAATATGCGGGTGACGACCGAAATGAATTGAACATGGTATTCCAATTCGAGCATGTGGAGAGTGGATGCGGAGATTATGGAAAGTGGACGACTGCAAAATATGACTTCAAAGAGTTCAAAAATATCATGATCAAATGGCAGGAAGAACTTCAGGGGAAGGCATGGAACAGTTTGTTTTTAGGTAATCATGATCAACCGAGAAGCGTCAGCCGTTTTGGAAATGACAATCCGGTATACAGAGAAACTTCTGCAAAAATGCTGGCGACCTGTATTCACATGATGCAGGGAACGCCATATGTATATCAGGGTGAAGAGCTTGGCATGACAAATGTCTACTTTGACAAACTGGAAGATTACCGTGATATTGAAAGTATTAATTACTTTGAAGAGTTTACGGAATCAGGTCTTATGACTCCGGAACACATGATGAAATGTCTGATGCTGAGAAGCCGTGACAATGCGAGAACTCCGATGCAGTGGGACGACAGCGAACAGGCCGGATTCACAGAGGGCGAGCCTTGGATCAAAGTAAACCCGAACTACAAAAAGATCAATGCAGCGCAGCAGCTTGAAGATCCGGATTCTGTTTTCCATTACTATCAGAAACTGATCCGCTTGCGCAAAGAGAAAGACATTATTGTTTATGGTGAATTTGAGCCTCTTTACCGTGAGGATGAACAGATTTTTGCTTACACAAGAAAACAGGATCAGGAAAAACTTCTGACCGTCTGCAACTTCAGTGATAAGAATGCAGAAGTAGAAGTGCCGGAAGAATTTAAAGGCGCAGAGTGTCTGATCACAAACCTTGGAAGAAAAGCATTTGAAGGAAAAATTATTTTGAATCCATATGAAGCATTTGTATTATATTATAAACACTAGGTGATAAAGAAATGATTAGAAAATATAGATATGGAAATCCATTTGATACGGAAGCACTGACTGAAAAAATTGAAACGACAGAGGGTCCTCTTCCATATGGAGAGGTCAGTCAGGAGGAAGGATTTGTTTTTACTTATATCATGGATGAAGATGATATTGTCTATGGTCTGGGTGAAGCCAATCGTGGAATCAACAAGAGAGGATATTGTTATATCAGTAATTGTACAGATGATCCGGTACACACAGAGGACAAGCGTTCTCTGTACGGAGCCCACAACTTCATTGTTGTGAGCGGAAAGAGGACGTTTGGATTGTTTTTTGATTATCCGTCAAAACTGACCTTTGATATTGGATATGACAGAGAGGATACCCTCAAGGTATCTTGCGAAAATGCTGATCTGGATATTTATGTGATCGAAGGAGAGAATGCTTACGATATCGTAAAACAGTTCCGCCATGTGATCGGGCGCAGCTATATCCCGCCGAAGTTTGCCTTTGGTTTCGGACAGAGCCGCTGGGGCTACACGACGAAAGAAGATTTCCGTACTGTTGCAAAGGGATATCGAGAAAATCATATCCCGATCGATATGATTTACATGGATATTGACTATATGCAGTCATTCAAAGATTTCACAGTGAGTGAAGAAAATTTCCCGGATTTTCCGGAATTTGTAAAGGAAATGAATGACCAGAGTATTCGTCTGATTCCGATCATTGATGCCGGTGTCAAGGTTGAGCCGGGATATGAGATTTACGAGGAAGGTGTCAAAAACAACTATTTCTGCAAGAGAGAAGACGGAAGTGATTTTGTTGCAGCTGTATGGCCGGGAGACACCCATTTTCCGGATATGCTGAATCCGGAAGCCAGAAAATGGTTCGGAGACAAATATCGTTTTCTGATCGAACAGGGAATAGAAGGTTTCTGGAATGATATGAATGAGCCTGCGATCTTTTATTCTTCCGAAGGCCTTGCAGAGGCAAAAGAACTTGCCGGAGAGTTTGCAAAGGATACCGAAGGCAAGATCCATCCTTGGGAAATGCAGGACAAGATGCTCAGTATTGCGAATGATCCGGAAGACTATAAAAGATTTTATCACAATGTGGAAGGCAAAAAGATCCGTCATGACAAAGTACATAATCTTTTTGGCTACAATATGACAAGAGCAGCAGGAGAAGCGTTTGAACGCATTGACCCGGAAAAACGTTTTCTGATGTTTTCCAGATCCTCTTACATCGGAATGCATCGTTATGGAGGAATCTGGACCGGAGATAATAAATCCTGGTGGTCGCATATCCTTCTTAACCTGAAGATGCTGCCGTCTCTGAATATGTGTGGTTTCTTGTATACAGGCGCTGACCTTGGAGGTTTTGGCGCCGATACAACAAGAGAATTGCTGCTTCGTTTTCTTGCGCTTGGTGTATTTACACCACTGATGCGTAATCATTCGGCGACGGGAACCAGAGAGCAGGAATGCTATCAATTTGAAAGAATTGAGGATTTCCGTGCTGTCATTAACACCAGATACCGTCTTGTGCCGTATCTGTACAGCGAGTACATGAAAGCTGCGCTGAGTGATGATATGTATTTTAAGCCATTAGGGTTCGTTTATCCGGATGACAAGAGAGCAATCCGAGTAGAGGATCAGCTGATGCTCGGAAACGAGATCATGATCGCTCCGGTTTACGAGCAGAACGCAAGGGGACGTTATGTTTATCTGCCGGAAGAAATGAAATTTATCAAGTTCCTGCCGGATGGAAGCATTTCCGAAGAGATTCTTGAAAAAGGTATTCATTATGTAGATGTGGCACTAAATGAAGTACCGCTCTTCATTCGAAATGGTAAATGTATCCCGGTTGCAGAAGCGGCAGAGTGTGTGAAAGATATTGATACCGAACATCTGCAGCTTATTGGATATGAGAACAGCAGTTATACCATGTATGAGGATGATGGAATCCGCAAAGATTACGATAAGAAAGAAAATTACCGAGTATTTACAAATTAATGTTTAAAAGTAAAAAATACTGCCTGAATA
>NZ_BAAHSG010000029.1:0-21518 GCF_054660775.1 Allocoprococcus similis | reverse complement strand
TGAATTATAACTTTTATTTCCTGTTCTGTCAATTGTTCCGTGAAATGCTTATTTTTATATAACTTCTTTACACAAGAGGTCTGACCGCCTGATATACCTTTTTATACCGTTCAAATATCTTCTCATATTTTTCATAAGAAAACTCCGCATAGAGAAAGCCAAAGAGCTTCTGCTAAACAGCCCTGAGCTTCCTCTTGCGGAGGTTGCATATGCTTGTGGTTTTGATGATTATAATTACTTTATTACGGTGTTTAAAAGGATTGTCGGTATGCCGCCGGGAGCCTACCAGAAGGAGGAGCAGAACTGATTCCGGTCAGAATCGCTTTCTCAAGGAATGGATTCCCCTTGGGCCTCCTTTTGTTTCATTTTGCAACTTTTAGTTTGTTTCTTTTTGAATCTTAGCATCCGTTTTTTTATCTGCCCGATCATATATGCAAAAACTCTGGCGTTCCTTTCCCCACTTAGAAACGCCAGAATTTTTACATATACTGACTAAATTCTACTTTCTCCTTATTCGGTCCCTCAATCGTAAAGAACCGTACCCCATTTTCCCAGAACGGTAAGAAATGAATGATGTCATTTGTTGTATTCATCTGATTGTCTTCAATATACCGATACACTTCTTCTATATCTTTCACATTGATCGCCACATGATCAATTGCTCCGCTCTCCATCTTTGCAGCCTTATTTTCATAAGTCTCGATCACAAGTGTTTCCAGTTTCAGAAATGCAACCTTTTCGTCTGCTTCTTCATTCACCGTCTGAAGTGCGATCTCAAATCCCAGTTTCTGATAAAAAGCAATTGTTTTTTCAATATCATTTGTCGGAATCCCGATATGCTGAATCCCTGTTGTATATGTTTTCAGATCCATCTTAACGTCCCATCCTTTCTTCAACCTGTGCAAGTTCCGGCATCGCAGGAATCGCACCTTTTTTCTCTACACAGAGACTTGCCACCGCATTGCCAAACCGTACATACTCTTTCAGTTCATCCATGGTAAATGCTTCCGGTCTCTTTCCGGCTTTGCTGATACAATATAAAAATCCACCCCAGAAGGAATCTCCTGCACCATTGGTGTCCACCGCTTTGCTCACAAATCCCGGAATATGTACACCGCCTTCTTTGCAGTACAGATATGCTCCATCGCTTCCCAGCGTGACTGCAACGATCTTGACACCCTTCCGGAATAAAATTTCTGCCGCTTCTTCCGGACTTTCTTTATCTGTCAGAAGCTTTGTTTCTTCATCTGAAATTTTCATGATATCCACGTAAGAGACCAGACTTCTCATCTGTTTCTTTGCAGTCTCCTCATCCTTCCATAAAGAGGCTCTGTAATTCGGATCATACGAGATAATACTTCCTTTTTCTTTTGCGCGCCGGATCGCATAATGTGTGGTATCTCTTGCCGGCTGTTCCGTAAGTGACAGAGAACCGACATGGAAAATATGGGTCTTATCCAGAATATCAACATCGATTTCTTCTTTTTCCATTCTGGTATCTGCTCCTGGTTTTCTTGCAAAAGAAAATGTTCTCTCTCCATTCTCATCAATATTTACAAACGCAAGGGTCGTAAAATATTTTTCATCCAGAAGCATTCCTTCCGTTTCCACATTTTCTTTTTCCAGCACAGATTTCAAAAACTCTCCATGCATATCCTTTCCGGCCTTCCCGATAAAAGCGGTATGTCCGCCAAGTTTTGCCACTGCAACTGCAACATTTGCAGGAGCGCCACCCGGATTCTGGGCAAATAGTGTCTGCCCGTCTTCATTTACTCCCTGCCAGGTGAAATCGATCAGGATCTCACCAAATGTTGTAATGTCGTAAAGCGACCGTTTTGCCGCATCATTGGTATCCGCAAGAAGTCCTGCTTCAAGCAGTCTCTCCAGGACCTGGTTGCATTCATTTTCTTCGTCCGTGTGGATATGCAGTTCTCCGTATTCAAATTCAGGCATACTCAAAACACCGAGCATGGATTTCGCATTGACCACATATCTGCCACTGCAAAGCTCTACGTCACAGGAAATCCGCTCTGCAATGCTGACCAGTTTCCGTGCATTTGTCATGGTTCCCAATATTACTTTCGCAATCATTTTTTCCTCCTAAGCAAATATGCTGATAATCAGGGCACAGATAAGACCGGTAAATCCGATAATCGTCTCCATCATCGTCCATGATTTTAAGGTTGTCTTTTCATCAATTTCCAGTAAGGAGCTTACCAGCCAGAAACCAGAATCATTCACATGACTGAATGCCGTTGCGCCACCGGTAATCGCACAGACCATCGCTGCAAGGTATAATGGCGAAAGTCCTGCAACCGCCGGCATGGATGCCATAATTCCGGCTGCCATCGTCATCGCAACCACTGCCGCTCCAACCGATGCTCTTACCAGAGCTGCGATCAAAAATGCAACTAAGATTAACGGAAGACCGCTCTTTTCCAGTGCCGGTCCGATGATGTCTCCCATCCCACAGTCCTGAAGCACCCAGCGGATAATTCCGCCTCCGGTAATAACCAGAAGGATCTGTCCTGTCGGCCGGAGAGATCTGTCCATGATCTTTTTCAGCTGTTCTCCGTCATACCCCTGTTTTTTTCCAAGAAAATACATCGCACACAGAACTGCAATAATCAGTGCTACAAATGGCGTTCCCACAAATTCCAGTACCGGTCGTACTCCGTCAAGTGCCGGAATATATTCCGAAAGTGTACTACACAAAATAAGTACCAACGGAACAAGAATGATCGCAATGACAGTTGAAAATTTAGGAAGGTTCGCTTCTTCCTCTTCCCTTACTTCTGAAACTGTAGTCGGAAGTCCGGTATGGATTTTTGTTCCGATGAATTTTGACCATAAAATCCCGGCAAAGATAAGCGATAAAATTCCGGTCGGTACACCGACTGCAATCATAACTCCAAGATCTACTCCAAGCATATTGGCAACCAGGACGGATCCTGCTGACGGCGGAATAAACGCGAAACCAGTTGCAAGACCTGCCAGAAGCGGAATTACATAATAAAGTGTTGATTTTTTTGTTTTCTTTGCCAGACCAAATGCAAGTGGAATCAGGATCACAACTCCTGCCTCAAAGAAAACCGTCGTTCCAACTACAAGTCCGGTAATTCCAAGTGCAATCCCTGCTTTTTTCTCGCCAAACCGGTTCACCAGTGTCTGCGCAACGCACTGTGCGCCACCCGATACTTCCAGTATACCTCCGAACAGGGAACCCAGACCGATCAACAGTACAATTCCCTGTAAGGTTTCTCCTGCACCTTTTTCTACCGTATTTACCAGAGTCGGAACCGGCATCCCGGCTCCGAGTCCGATCACCAGAGCAGAAATCAGCAGAGACAGTACCGGATGAAATTTGAATTTAATGATCAGCAGTAATAATAAAACAATTCCCGCTGCCGCCGCGATCAGCAGTCTTGCCGGATCTGCTGCAAATACTGTTTCTGACATTTTCATTTCCTCCCGTATTCTTCCTGATTAGTGAACATATTTGTGGATCGTTGCTTTTACAGCACCTGGTCCTGCGATCATTTCACGGAACATTTCTTCAATCTTTTCACCAACGCCATCTTTGTAAAGATCGGTAAAGAACAGACGTTCATTGGACAGGATCGGTTTCAGCTGGTCTTTCAATGTCTCCGGCTTTCCAACTACGATGTCACCAAGCTGTTCTCCGATTTCTTCATTCATCGGATCCGGTGCCAGTTCGAATTTGTTTCCTTCATCATCAACTGCCAGCATATATCTGAGCCAGCCCGCAATACCAAGCGGAATTGCTGTCAGTTTTGATGCATCTCCGTATTTTGCCACATAGGCTTTTACCGTCTCGCCAAAACGGATACCAACCATCTGTGACACATCAACTGCAAGACGGAGATTTGTATCTCCCAGATATTCATTTGGGAAACGGTCATTAAAAAGTTCATCCACAAATGCCTGTGGAGAAAGGATTCCAGGATCTGCCACTACCGGAAGTCCTTCGTCATAAGCAACCATTCTTGCCATCTTCATCATATCTTCATTGGTATTAAGCATATGTGCGAACAGATCATATCCAAGTACGACACCAAGCGGACCTGTGGCTGAATGAACCGGATTTAAGCATACCGTTACTTTCATTCGTTCCGAAAGATTTACTGTATTTCTGTCCGCCATATAAACTCCAAATCCTTTTTCCAGTGCCGGGCGTCCGTTCGGAAAACTGTCTTCAATGACCAGATATTGCGGTTTTTCTGCATTTACAAATGGAGCAATATAAGTCTTCTTTCCGGTGATAACCGGCTGCATTTTTTCCACACCGAGAGCTTCAAGATCATCTGCAATCTGTTCGCTCGGACGTGGGGTGATCTTGTCGATCATGGTCCATGGGAAGGCAACGACTTTTTCATCACTTACATATGTAATGAAATCATCATCTACAAATCCCTGCCTCTTCCACTCTTCTGCCATTGTAAGAACAGATTCACGGAGTTTTGCACCATTCTTGGAACAGTTATCCATAGATACCAGTGCGATCGGATATTTTCCTGCTTTAAATCTTTCATAAAGCATTGCTACCAGTACTGCCATTGCTCCTGTTGCTTTGTCCGGGCCGTTCTTGATGTCCGCTTCTACAAATGGGAACCAGGTTCCGTCTGCTTTCTGCAGAGCATATCCTTTTTCGGTAATTGTAAAGGATACCATCTGAAGGGATTTGCTTGTAAAGATCTCTTTCAGACGGTTCCACTGTGCCTGATCAGAAGACTGTGCTTTTACTGCTTCTGCAAGAGATCCGAGTACTTTATATTCACGTGTTCCGTCTCCATGTAAAATTACGCTCAGTCCAAGATTGTCATATGGATCATAAATTTTATCTACTACGTCATAGTCAAATGTCTCTACACAGGTGATTCCTCTGTCCAGTACACCTTCTTCCAGAAGTCCGTCTGCAATTCCACCGATAAAAATACGGAAAATATTACCGATTCCAAAATGAACCCATCCCGGTTCTTCTTTTGCTTTTTCAGATACCTTCTCCACATCATATCCCGGAAGTGCAATTCCTGCCTTCTTCCATGCCGCACGGTCTTTGATTCCTTCGATTGTTAACTTCATTTTGTTACCTCCCGTTTTACTTTTTCTTTTTAGTTGTGTTTTTGACTTACGCTTATATCTAAGTTGTAAGTGTAGTATATATCCAGCATATCCAATTGTCTATTGATAAAAAATACAATTTCACATTCTTTTTTTATGCACTTTTAACAAAATCCGTCTGTTGACTTGTTTTACTTCGGCATCTATACTAAAATAAACCCAGATCTTATGTGTATGATTCACATATAAGTAAGTAAAGGAGAATAGTATGCGTGAAAAAGGAATGACCACAATCACTTTAAAAAAAATAAATCGTGATAAGGTCTATCAATACATCTACAATCAGAAAGAAACATCCAAACTTCAGATTGTCCAGGATCTGCAAATGGGACTTTCTACCGTCAGCCAGAATTTAAATGAACTGGAAAATGACGGTCTGATCAGCCGGAATGGATATTTTGAATCAACCGGCGGACGAAAGGCTCAGATTATAAAAATTGTTGAAGATTTCCGTATTTCGATCGGACTTGGGATTTTAAAAGATATGTTTCATATTGTAGCCGTGAATTTATATGGAGATGCAGTTGCAACAGAGACAATTGAACTCCCATATGAGAACAGCGATGCTTACTACACTGCCCTTGCTGCAAATGTAGAGCTCTTTATCCAGAAGAATCATTACGCTCTTGAAAAAATTGAGGGAATTTCGATTGCCACACAGGGAATCATCTCACCGGATGGAACTGCCGTAACCTACGGCGATATTATGGGAAATGCAAATATGCAGCTTTCGGATTTTTCCTCCAGACTTCCGTATCCGTGCCATCTGGAACATGACTCCAAAGCAGCGGCGGATCTGGAGCTCTGGAATCATCCGCAGCTTGACAGTGCACTGGTCTTTCTGCTGAATCCAAACCTGGGCGGTGCGATCATCACCGGGCATGAAGTCCATCAGGGAAATCATATGCGAAGCGGGCTGATCGAGCATATCTGCATCGACCCGGACGGTCCAAAATGCTACTGTGGCAATCATGGATGTCTGGAAACTTATTGCTCCGCTAATGCTCTGAAAGCTGCTGCCGGTATGCCGATCAAAGATTTTTTTTATCTCCTGCATCAGACACAGGCTCCGAACCTTATGCAGATCTGGCGGAACTATCTGGATCATCTTGCTTTTGCGATCCGCAACCTGAATCTTGTAATTGACAGTCCGGTGATCATCAGCGGCTATCTTGCACCATATTTTCAGGAAACAGATATGCTGTATCTGCTAAATAAAGTCAATGAAGGTTCTCTTTTCCGGATGACCGAAGACCAGCTTCTGGTAGGGAATCACGGACAGTATACTCCGGCGATCGGCGCAGCACTTTATTACATCAAGGAGTTCCTGGCTCCGGCTGTGTCGTAATAATCGAACAGGCTGCACTTTGCTCATCGTATACGAAAAAACAGGATGGATGCGCTTTCCAGTCTCCGCATCCATCCCATTTTTCTATTTTTTCAGTATTTTCATCATCTGTTTCTTTGAAGGGACCTGCCCTGCAACCACCAGTTTTCCATCTATCATCACCGAAGGAGCCGTCATCACACCCAGTTTTACAATCTCAACCAGATCTGTCACTCTTTCAATCTCCGTATCGATTCCAAGCTCCTCCAGACATTCTTTCACAACTGCATTCGTCTTATCACAGTTCTCGCAGCCGCTTCCAATTACTTTTATATTCATATCCAGCCTCCCGATTTAATTATTCAGTTTCATAGGAAGTCCCACACATTCTTCCCACGCCGCTGCGATTTCGCGGATCAGTGCGATTCCGATTTTGGAAATAAATACAAGTTGAGACTTCTGCTGGGCTTTATAAGGTGCATAATCCCGTTTTTTTCCAACTACGTCAACCTTTTCCCATCCTTCTTTTTCCACTTTAAAGAATCCCTTTACCCGGAAAACATCCGGTTCAATCTTCGCAAGGAAAGCTTCCAGCTTTTCCTTCTGGATCTCTCCTGTGAAATCCATGGAAAATGTCTTCGGTTTATTTTTCGATGAATTCGTAGTATCCTCACATTCTGCCCATTTATACAGCATCAGATCCATATCATAAAACGAACGGTCAATATTTCCATTCGCACTCTCCGTGATCGGACAGACCGGATTGATCTCACGCACTTTCTCTTTCACCTTCTCAATCCGGTTCTCATCTACCAGATCAATTTTCGTCAGAACTGCAAGATTGCAGTGCTTAAGCTGCCGGTCGATCGTCTCTGAATCTTCGACCTGATCCAGAAAATTATAGCAGTCCACCAGACAGATACATCCTTTGAAATCATATGCATTCGGAGCCATCACTTCCGTCGCCGCAAGAATTTCTTCCGCATTGGACGGATCTCCAAACCCTGAGCTCTCTACAAACACGTATTCCAGACCTTTTCTGGACATCTGAACCAGCGCATCCACAAAGGATAATCTCAGACAGCTGCAGAAAATCGATCCCCGGTTCAGTTCTACCATCTGGATATCATTATTCTGAAGCACGGTTCCATCAATACTGATCTTTCCCAGTTCATTCTGGATCACTCCAACCTTTGTTCCTTCCATATTTTCCAGCAGATTCCGGAGGATCGTCGTCTTGCCAGATCCCAGAAATCCCGTCAGAAAATACAATTTAATCTTACTCATGATTCATTTCTCCTTTTTCTATACTGCAACTGCACCCTGATTTGCTCTGCTGCCGCTGCAACTTATTTTTCTTCCTTTTCTGTATTACAATTGCAATTTAAAAGCCCTGCATAATCTCCCGGGATCATCAGCCGCCCAACCGTCTTGTAAACCTCATTCATCACATCCAGATCCAGAGAATACTGCATCCATTTTCCTTCTTTGCGTGCCTTTACAATTCCCAGATCACACATCAGCTTCATATCATGTGATAAAGTTGGCTGTGTGATGTGAAATTCCTCCAGGATCTTGCAGGCGCATAATTCTCCTTCGGATAACATGTCGATGATCTTCAGACGTTTCGGATCCGACATCACTTTGAATATACGGGCATATTTTTCATAATCTATCTGCATTTTTCTGTCACCTCGGGTAATGTAAATCTTTTTCCTTTTCGTGCAAGCACGAATGATATTTGGATTTTCCCCACTACTTTGATAATATTACGGATTGCTCCGCGGCGTTGCTGCTCCCCTATATTATCACATTTCCCCCATACCCCACAATGATTATTCCGATACAGACAATCCCAATGAATGTTCCGAGCAGTTTTTTCTTGATCGCTTTTGACAGCATTACCATAGATGGAAGTGAAAGAGTTGTCACTGCCATCATAAACGAAAGAATCGTTCCAAGTCCTGCACCTTTTGCCAGCAGGCTTTCTGCAACCGGGATGGTTCCGAAAATATCTGCATACATCGGAACACCTACTGCTGTTGCCAGTGGCACTGCATACCAGGTCTGCTTTCCAAGAATGCTGCGAACGATATGCTCTGGGATCAGATTGTGGATAGCTGCCCCAATAATAACCCCGGCAACGATATACGGGGCTACCTTTTTAACGGTAACCACAACCTGATTTTTGGCATAATCCATACGGTCTGTCAATGTAAGTGACGGTGAATCTACCTCTACCTTCGGTGCCTGGCGGATAAAATCTGCCACCTGATCTTCCATATGCATTCTCTCAATGATCGTTCCCCCGGCAACCGCTATGACCAGCCCAACGATTACATACGCAAATGCGATCTTCCCTCCAAAGACACTCATCAGCAAAACCAGTGATCCCAGATCTACCATCGGAGATGAAATCAGAAACGAAAAGGTAACTCCAAGCGGCAGTCCCGCACTGGTAAATCCCATAAAAATCGGAATTGATGAGCAGGAGCAGAACGGTGTCACAGTCCCAAGAAGTGCCCCGATCAGATTCGCCCAGATTCCATGAAATCTTCCCATGATCTTCCTGCTTCTCTCCGGTGGAAAATAGCTTTGAATATACGATATCAAAAAGATCAGCACTGCAAGCAACACAAAAATTTTGATGATATCATACAGGAAAAAATGGAGAAATTCACCCGGAAATCTCCCCTCTCCCAATCCGGCTTTGACAAGAAGTTTTCCAACCAGATCCTTTAGCCAGCACATTCCAAGGATCTGATCCTGAAAAAAATCCCATCCGGTCTTTACTGCTTTCATTTGCTCTCCTTCCCATAGAAATATAGAAATGTTTCTATGTATTTTCCATTTTTTAACCGGTGCAATTCATTTCTTACACCGGCTCTTTAATTGCATCTTACTCTTCATATAGAATTTTGTCAATATGTTTTCATTTATTTCTTTGATTTAAAAATGTCAACATTAAATTCGACATTTTTTCATATTTTTATCGTTTTGCCGTTTTGCACAATACGTAGCCTGTTTTATTGTATATTTTCACTTTTAGGCAGCGCAATAGTAAGGCTGCCACTGCTGCCAGCCTCTCACGCTCCCTATTTCCGTTCTTATGCAAGCTGCTTTACCTCTTCCTCGAATAGTTCCCCTGCTGAATGATAGCCATGTATTTTGCGTGGGTATCCGTTTATCCAGTTCTCTATACTCTCTACCTCTTCCTCTGTCCTGTCGTCAAAATTTGTGCCTTTCGGTATCTTCCGGCGTATCATCTTATTTGTTACCTCATTTGTGCCACGCTCCCAACTGCTGTACGGGTGGCAGTAATATACCTTTGTCCGCTTTTCTCCCTCGTTGATAATAGAACGCTGTAAGCCCTCTGCATCTGCAAACTCGCTGCCGTTGTCTACTGTGATTGTCTTAAATACCCGCTTAAACATATCAGCGCCCCATTTTCTTTCTAATCTATCCAGTGCCGCTACTACTGCCTCGTCTGTATGGTCTGGCAGTTTAAATATAATCTCGTTTCTGGTTTTCCGCTCTGTCAGTACCAGCAACGTATTTTTTGACTTTCCCCGCTTACCTAAAACGCTGTCCATTTCCCAGTTGCCGAACTCTTCCCGTGTATCTATCTCTTTCGGGCGTTTGTCTATACTCTCTCCTGCTGCCGCCCTTTTCTGTTGCCTCTGTACTTTCTTATAATTTCTCTTCTTATTCTTCTTTACTGGCAAATTCTTATTAGACAACTTAAGGAAAATACCCTTATCAATGTAGCTGTATAAGGTCGTTACGCATACTGTTACGGAAAAGTCCCCCTCTTTCCCCTGTGCTTTCAATTCTCCCAGTACCGCAGCTGGGCTGTAATCTTCATTTACTATTTTATCCTCTATATAATTTGCGTATGCAATATCGTTTCCTATTTTAAGCTGTGTACCCCTTGCCTTTAAATTTTCCTCTGCTTTCATTTGTGCCTTGTTTGGGCTATAACTTAATGTTTCTGTATAGTCGCTATTTCTGTGCATATATTCCCCTCGCTTAAGCTCATTGTATATAGTGCTGCGGTGTACGCCCAGCTGTTCTGCTATCTCTATCACGCTATGCCCTGCTTTTTTCAATGCCTCAATACTTATACGGTCTGTCCATGTCAGCTGTCGGCTGCCTTTCTTATTCGCCATTTCTGCTACCTCTCTTTCGTTCCTGTTCTTTCCCCATATACGACGAAAAGCCGCAAACTCTTTTACAAGTCTGCGGCTTATGCCTTTACCTATTTACAACACTTTTTACAAGCGGTGTATTTCTTCTTTGCTTGGCTTAGCGGTATGCTCTTTGGGTTTTTCATTCCCGAACAGTTAGGCTTACTATGGTATTTTTTGTTGCTACGGTCTACATATACTGTAGTTTCTCCCGTATGCTGGCTTACGCTGGGCGTTGTGTCCTCGATTACGTCAAGCTCTATATTGCACCCGAACGTCTGTACCCCCCCCCCAGAAATTTCCAGTATTTCTGCGGTGTAGCGGGCTTTCGGGTACTTTCTCGCTAAGTCCCCCGCCAGCTCTGCCGATAGATTGCCTATTACCTTATCGCCCCACTTTACGTATGCGGCAGGCTCTCCGTTGTATGTATACTTTTCTACTGTAATATCTTCACTGCCGGACATTCTGCTTAAAATATCCTGCCTGTTTTCTCCGTCCTCATTATTAAACGTCACGCCTACTACTTTCGTTCTGATTGTATCTAAAATTCTGCCACCAGATACAGCGGCAGGCGCTGGCGTTCTGTTTCCGTTCTCTTTTCCTGCTCTTTTCTTTTTTAGTCCAAAATAGGCGCATACTGCCGCAACCACAATGCAGCCCACCCCGCCTGTTATATTTCCAGACGGCAGCGCCGTTAAGCCGCTTACTGCAAATAATGCAGCCGCTGCCAATAAAATTACCTTTTTCTTTGTCATAGTAAGCCCTCGCTTTCGTTTCTACTTCAATTCTAAAATTTCATCAGCAGAGGCGTTAAGCTCTCTGCAAATTTTCGCCAGTGTTATTGCGTTTGGCGTAAGCTCGTTGTTTTCCCAGCGGCTTATATCTTTCTGGTATACTTGCAGGCGCTCTGCAAGTTCCTTTTGCGTCACGCCTGCCGCTTTTCTCGCTGTTTTAATGTTTTCGCCTAAATTCATGCCTTACCTCTCTTTTCTCTTGCCCTCAAAATGAAAGCAACCAGCAGCTTTACCAGTCCTACTGCTACTAAAAATACTCCTAATTTTAAAAGCATACTCTTTACTCGGCTTTGGGTTTGTGTTATATTTCTTATAGGCGGCGGGCTTATCGCCCGCCTGTTGGTTAGGGCTTTCGCCCTAACCTATGTACTTACCAATTATGATAAGTATTGTTCCTATGATTAAGTCTATCACTGCACTGATTGCCAATTCTTGCCAGTTGATAGGCTTTTTCTTTTGTTTCTTTTTCTTACCCATTGTGCCGTTTCTCCTTTCCAGTGGCTTTGCCTCTTATTTGTTCTTATCTCCTTTCCATGATTTTATTATATACCTTTTTCGGTATATTGTCAACACTTTTGTATAGCTTTCTAAGAAAATTGCAAAAAAATAGAGGGCAGACAGCAAACCGCCCACCCTCGAAAACTTAAGCTAATCTTGTGGCATAATCTAAGCTAATCCAGCCTGCGCCACTCTTCAAGCGTCCCCAGCCTGCGCTTGCGCCCTGTCCGGCTTTCACTTCCACAATGGTAAATACTCCCTTTCCTGTGGTTTCTCCTGTCTTTGCATAGTTCGTGCCTGCTCCCGTTCTGATATTAAGGTCTAAAATATCCACCTGTACGCTAAACGGAACGCCTGCGCTTGCCTGCTGCCCCGCTGCGGTATATACCGCCTTGCCGTTATCATCATATACAGTATAACCCGCCTTGCAAGCGCTCTTTGCATTTTCCAGCGACGTAAACGCCCCCAGCTGGCTTGCTGCGTCCGTCCAGCTCTTGCGCACTCTGTAATACTTTGTACCGTTTCCTGCTGCATACTTTTTATAGTATCCCTCGCCGTACTCTGCACGCTTTTTCTTTACTGTTTCGCTCTGGTCTGCTGGCTTTTCATATCCAGTAAGAACGGCATCAGATGCAGCACGCACGCTGCCCGCCTTTTTCAGTGCGTCCATTACTGCTGTGTATCCCTGCAATTCTTCCCATAAAAAGCCCAGCTGCATATTAAGGTCTGCAATGGATACGCCCGCCTTTTTTGCATGATTAAGCAACGCCTGCTTTCTGCTCCAATACGTCCACTGCGCCAGCCCATAGCCTGCACTGTCCTTTACAAAATTGCCATAGCTGCCATTATCCACCGCTGCTGTATATTCTGCGTCCGTCTTACCCAGCTTATTGTTATAGGTGTTCTGTAAGTTGTTCGGCATAAGCCCGCTTTCAGCATGCAGATTACCCATAATACCAGCCACGGCATAAGCATTTAAGCCCTTTCCTGTAAGAAAATTCCAGATTGTTTTTTCATTGCCGCCCTGCGGTGTTTCTGCCTGTCCGCTGATTTTACGCTTAAACTCGTCCCATGTGTGGGCGCTGGTGTTATATACATACGGGTTAGGGCAAATCTTGCCCGTTACGTCGTAATGTCTGATTACATGAGATGCAGGCACGCCGTATTTATTCATAAGGTAACGGGTAAGCTCTGCTGCTGCCTCTACTGTTGCGTCCTCAAAATACCAGTCTTTATCTGTTGCGCCCATGCTCTTTGTGTTTTTCTTCCTTACGCACATTTCAATACCGATACTATTAGCGTTTCGGCACTCTGCGTGCTTATAGCTCGACGCTCCGCAATGCCACGCTATATTAGCGTCCTCTACGCACTGCCATACCTCGCCGTTAAATCCTACAAAGTAATGCGCCGACGCATTTCTATTGCCGCCGCCATAATATCGGCAGTTGTCCTCTGCGCCGCCCAGTGCGCCTACATAATGGATAACAATATACTTAATTCTGGAAACGCTGCCCTTATTGAAATTGTACTTACTTATCTTTCTGTTAATGTTCATATTTCCTGCCTTTCCGCATACAAAATAAGCGCCTGCGGTGTCCCGCAAGCGCTCTTTGCTGCTATGTCCTTATTATTCTTATCTTTCCTGTGTCCTGTGTTCCTCTACGTTGCCTGTGGTGCTGTCCCCGTCCAGTTCGTCTGTGTCCGGCAGTTCGTCCGTATACTTCGCCAGAAACTCCCGCACCTTTTCCCATACCTTTTTTACGGGCAGCCCGCATAATGCCATATTTTTAAAAATGCTCACTACCTCATAGGCAATGTAAAGCAATGCGAAAAATTCAGCCACGCCCACGGTATCAAGCCCTAAATATGTACGTGCCTGCTCCGGTATAAATCCGATTAAGTTAATCTTAATCAGTACGTCGATTGCCAGCATGAATACCAGAGAAATAAGCATACCTACTTTTCTGATAGCCCCGTCAATGCCTGCGCAGCTGTTAAATTTCTTCTCTTTGATCGCACGCAGCACGCCAAAAACCGTGTCGCACACAATCGCCAATACTACCAGCTGGATAATTTTGTTATGTGCCGCCGCCTCAATAAATTCTGTAATAGTCATGTTCATAAATCCTGCCTTTCTCTTAATTGCAAATCTTTTGCCCGCTCTTTCAGCTCTGCGCCGTCGTAGCCTGCTGTCTGCTCCCAGCTTTCCAGAGTGGCTATTAAATCAGCAATAAGCCTGCTTTGCTTTTCTATGGTTTCCTGTTGTTCTTGTACTACCCTTAATAAATTGCTACTCATGTACTCGCTCCTGCATTTTGCCGCTTAAGCAGCCTTTTCTATGGCTGCCTCTGCCAGCGTTTCTATTTTCTTTCGTAGGTTATAGCTGTCGGCATGTCCTGCGTGTCCCGTCCAGCTCTGTATACTCTTTTGTAACTGCTCTTTTGTGATTTTCCCGCTCTCGCACTTCTTGATAGTACGCTTTATGCGCTTTATGCTGTCCTTTCGTACTTTCCTGTGCGTTGCCCTGTGTTTGTAGCCTACAAAGTCTATACCGTTCTTTGCTGCCAGTATGGTAGTTTTCGGGTTAAACTCTAACTTAAGCTCTTCCCGTAAGAATTACTCTATCCGTGCAAGCCAGCTGCGCAGCTGTTCCTTGTCTGGGCTTAATATTACAAAGTCGTCCATATATCGTATGTACGCCTCTACGCCCAGCTCATGCTTAATAAACTGGTCTAATGCGTCCAGATAGATATTTGCAAATAACTGACTGGTAAGGTTTCCTACTGGTATCCCTACGCCGTCCGGCATATTGCCGTTGTGGTCTATTATCCTGTCCAGCAATGCCAGTACCCCAGCGTCTTTTATAACCTTACGTATTTCAGTTTTTAATACCGCATGGTCTATGCTCTGGAAATAGTGGTGTATATCTGCCTTGATAGCATAAAGCGGCTGGTCTGGGTGGTATTTGTTCCACTCATACAGCCACTCTTTTAGCGTATCAGACGCAGCGTGCATACCTTTACCTTTCCGGCAGGCGTAAGACTGCGATATAAACCTCTTATCAAATATAGGCTCTAACACGTTGTTTATGGCGTGCTGTACCACCCTGTCATAGAACGGCAGCGCCATTATCTGCCGCTCTTTCGGTTCGTACACCTTAAAGTAATGGTATTCGCTCGGCTCATAGGCAAGGTTTAGAATATCTTCCCGCACCTTGTCTAAGTTTTCCTCTTTGTCTTTCGTAAAAATCAGTACGTCTTTTCTGTGGCGTTTACACTTTCTGGCTTTGTTATAGGCTTTCTGTACGTTTCCATAGTCGCCCATAGCCTCTAAAAGCGTAATGCGCCGCCCGTCCTTATCGGTAATGTATCCTACTCTCTTCAAGTATTAAGCTCCTGCCTTTCGCCGTAGCTACTAACCAGCAGCCGTATTTTTTCTCTTTGCCTCACGGCGGGACAGCCGCTCTGACTATAGGATATTAAACACTCGGTCTTATCCCTTTCTAAGTCCTTGCCAGTATTCCGTAGAACTCTGTGCCTGTAATGTTCTCACTAAGTCACACGCCCCACGAGCGCCAATGTTCGTATTGACATTCCACGGGTAATTGTTGCAATTCACGGCACGAGCGCCGCAATTCGCCCCATTGTTCCAGTTGCCGCCCGCTATCAGCGCCGCCAGAGGCTGTAAGTAAGCAGCTGCCCCATATCCTGCTATTTTCTGGTCTTTACCTCTTCTATCAGTTCGCCCAGCATAACGCCTATTTCTTTCAGCTTGCGGCAGCTCTCGCCGTAGTGCCGTGCGTTCATGGCGCTATATTTCAAATCATGCGCCAGCCGCAGCAATTCTTTACTTTCCTGCAATGCCGTATCCACCGTGTATAAATGGCTTTTTGTTGCCGTCTTATCCCACTTTATAACCTCTTGCAGCATTTCAAGAATTGCGTTTCTGGTCGCCGTCTGTAAACTGAATTTCTCATACTTTGGGTACTTCGTCAGCAGAGGGTAAATATATAGCAGAAAATCGTATATTTTCTGGTGTATAATATCTGTTTTTGTCTGTATGTCCATGCCTTACCCCCGTTTATCCGGCTGGGCTTTCGCCCGCCGTCTACAGAGAGTCACACGCCCCACGAGCGCCAATGTACGTATCGACATTCCACGGGTAATTGTGGCAAGCCACGGCACGAGCGCCGCAATTCGCCCCATTGAGCCAGCTGCCGCCCGCTATCAGCGCCGCCAGAGAATATGCGTAATACTGGTAAATGTTACCAACGTCGTAAGACTTCTCGCCTGTGTTCAATGGGCTTTTCTTGTCCCAGCCCCACGCTACGCTTGCGTGGTAGTCTGCATTTGTGGCGTGTTCCGCTCTTGTAATAAGCTCGTCCAGCCACTCCCAGACACGCCCCACGGCATCTACAACGCCCACGGAAGAAACGGCATTTACCACACTGCCTGTTACGCCCCTACCTGTGTTGCTGGTGGCGCTCCATGCGTTTGTATTTGCGTTATCCAATCCGGCAGGGCTGCCAAAAGCATAAGCGCAAAATTCTGCATAGTTCGGCAGGCGTTTACCGCTCTTTGCCAGACGTTCTACAAAGTTATACCAGTTCATGCTTTCTGTACCCGTCATAGGTGCGCAGCCGTACTCTGATTTCAAGCCCTTTGCTCCGTCGTCAGAATTAAGGTAAATATCTACCCATGTGCCACCGCCTAAATATACCATACCCTCTGGGCTGCATTTCGGGCGGTGTCCCAGTGTCCATACAGAACGTGGTACAATGCCGTTGCTTACTGCACTTTCCCAGCCTGTGCCAAAAATAACACTGCTGCCATTAAGCGGCTGTAAATTGCTGTCCACCTTGCGGCAGCGTCCATAATGAAAGCCGCCGATTTTACGGCTGTTTGTAGCGTTCCAGCCTGTCGGGTATGTAGAGTTAAGGGAAATTACGTATTTCTCGTCTGCGCTGTCAATTCTGCTGTCACAGATATATACGTAATAGTCTTTACCTACCGCAAAAGCGCTGCCTGCGTCCAGATTAGCAGCCGTAAGAATGGTGTTTGCTGTCTTGAAAATTCCATCACCACCCACGGCAATTACGCAACCCTCTACTACGGTCAGTTCATTTGCTCCGCTGGCGTAAATGTACTCATTGCTCGGTGCTACAATATCGCTGATTGTAGCCATTTTATTTACGTTCAAAAGCGCCCTTGCGTCGGTCTTTGTAACGTCGTCCACTAATAATCTACTCATACTGCTTTAATACTCCTTTCAGTGCTGCAATGTCGTCTGTTATCATTCCTGCCACGGTGTTTGTGCGTTCCAGCGCAATTACCTTGCAGCCCGCTTTTACCGCTTTGGAAAGTGTAAGGGCTGTTCTGTCGTTTCCTGCCTCTCCTGCTGCCGCTGCCTCGTCGGTCTGGATATGTGTTACTCCCTGCACCGTGCCGGATACGTCGCCCGCTACGAATTTCATACCTACCGCTGCCTCGTCGCAGTAATATACCGTAACCGCCTTTTTCTCTTCCTCTACAGCTGCTACGCCGCACTCAATATAACGCTGGTTCTCTGCGCTCTCGATTTTTGCCAGCAAATCCGCTGCCGCCAGTTCTCCGCTTGCTACCATAGCAAGGCAGTTGTAATAGTCCTCTTTTGTCTTTAATACTTTAGGAAATCCTTTCATGGTCTGCCGCCTTTCTAAAATGTATTTGCAAGATAGGAATTACCCACGTAGGTAGCCCCTAACACTGCCGTTTCTACTGTTCTTTCGTAATGCTGGCTCATGTATGCCGCACCCATGTAACACAATCCCAGTACAGCATCATGCTTATAGTCAATGCCCCAGCCGCTTTCTACTCTCTTAAGTCGCTCGTCCAGCGCTGCTATTGCCTCTTTTGTTTCTTTCGTGCCTGCCTCTGCCTGCTTTTTCACTTCCTGCATGGCTGCTGCCAGCTCTTCAATTTGCAGTTGCAGGCTGCCTGCTATGTCCTCGCCCAGCTTGTCCTTGATACTCTCAAACCATGTGTTAAATTCGTTTTCAGCGTCCGACTGGAATAACTTAATTTTTGCCATAAATTCTGTATAGGCGCTTAAAAGTTCCTTGTCCCAGTTGTCAAGCGTGCTTTCAAAACTGCTGTATCTTTCGTTAAACTGGCTCTCATACTGTGCAAATAAGCCCTCTGTCTTGCTTACGTAGCTGTCATATACGCCCGCAATCTCTGTAAGGTACTTTTCCATACTCTGCTTATATGCGCTGAACTCGTCCAGCACGGCTGCGCTGTAGGTGTTGAAAAAGTCCGTAAACTGCTTTGTAAGCACGCTTGCGTCTATCTCTTCCACCGTTCCTGTTACAATGCCGCAGACTGCGCTATTAAACCGCTGGTCTGTGATGTTCTGCGTCTGTATCCTTGTTACGCCCTTGCCTACGTAAATATCTGCAAGCGCAAGCTCCCATATTTCCGTAGTGCGTGTTACTGCCGTTGCTGTCGGCTTTGCAGACGGTGTGCCTTTCAGCACCGCAATATACATATCTCTTTGCGGCAAATCCCAGCGAACTACTACCCTGTCCACCCTGTTAAGCGCTCCCTCTGCCGTATCCAGTGTTACGCTAAGCGTTGCAGGATTTCTAAAGGCGTAGCCGTTTATAAAGGCATAGCCTGCATTTACTCTTATTTCCATGCCGCTGTAAGCTACCACCTGTAGCCCGTCGCTTGGCTTTGGAAAAATGCCGTTTGCAATGAAAGTAGCAAAGTACCACGCCCAATCCTCGGCTTTATATACCCTGTCGTACTCTCCGTCTACTGCCACGGCATTAAACGGTAAGCTGTTTGCCATTTCTGCTACCTCACTTTCCTAATCTGGTCTACCAGTGTCGGCAGGCTGTCGCCAAAAGTCGCCTCTATGGTTTCCTCGCCTTTCTGGTATGTTTCTGCTACTTCTGTAATGCGTGCATCTATCTGTATGCCCCACTTTGTTTCTTTGCAAGTAATACGGTCGCCTAAATCAAAATCAGCCTTAAATTTTAAGTTTGAATTTGTATTTATGGTACTTACAAAATTTATGTTCTTGCCGTAGTTTTCCAGTTCTGCGCTGCCTCTCGTTTTCAGCATTGCAATATAGGTATTCAGCGGTATTGTTACCTCTGTTTCCCCCTGCTGGTACTTTCTGGCAATGTCCGTAGCGTCGCAGAATACCTCTACTAAATCCAGCCCCGTTGCGCCCTCGCCGTCCACTGTGGTTACTGGCTGGCTGCCGTCGTCGTCAGCTGCTCCCTGCACATAAATAAAGTTGCCGCAGTTCTCTATACTGGCTGTATATTCCTGCTCGTTGACATTATCAAAATCTCTTGAAAATATGCAGGGTGTGTTACCCTCGGTATTTGTGGCTGTAAGGTCATTGCCCTTATACAGATAAAAGCCAAACAGTCTCTCTCTTTCGTTAAGCAGAATGTCATAGCCCAGCTTTCCAGCCTGCGCCCTTGCCTTTACTTCCTGCCCCAGTTGTGCGTATACCTCGTTTGCATATTCAACCGCCACGCCGTCTATGGTTTCCTGCGCCAGAAATGTAAGCAATGGAAAACGCCGCTTTGTTCCTGCTGCGCTGCCGCAGTTGTTCTTTACCATAAGGTTTATAAGATACTGGTTTGTACCTGTCGCCACAATCTGCGGATAAATGCAGCGCTTATTAAGCCACCAGCTAAGCATATAGCCTTGTGCCTCTAACTGCTCTAAGCCGTTCTCGTCTTTGGTAATGTGTACGTAGGTTATCTGCGCTGCCCTGCGCCATACGCCGCCGTCAGCGGTCTTTACTTCCTTTTTTCCGTCGTGCTTGGTTATTAAGTTACCCTCTACCAGCAAACGGCTGTTATTGTCCGTAATCGGCGCAAGCAGGCTAAAAGTTCCTACGTCAAAATACTTTGTATGCCATAGCAGGCTTGCCAGCTCGTCTATAGCTCCCAGCGGCTGTACTGTCTTGTCGAATACTCTAAGCTCCATACCGTCACACTCCTAAAAATTCCTTGCTGTAGAATATGGATACTTCCAGAGAATTTACGCCGCTGGCTGCATCATACCTAAACATATTGTCGCCTATGGCAAGCTGCATAAATGTACTGTCTACATCAATGTAGCGGAAATAGTCGGTTTCTACGCCGTCCCTTATCAGCTTAGCGCCCTTGCTGCCGTACTTCGTGTTAATCTCTATCACGTCGCCCGTTTTCATAGTGGCGTTAATCTGTATAAATTCCTCGGTATCCACATTAAGCAGTATCGGGTTTGAAACTGTCCCCAGTGCTGTAAACCTTATCCTCATTCCTGTTGATACGTCGCCCTCGTTGTAGCAGTCCACTATTACGCTTTCCGCTCGGTATCCGTATATCATGCTCTTTGTGCCGTCCTTTTCGATAGCGCAAGGGAAATGCCACGCAGCCACCCAGCTTGCTATATCCTCTTTTGTTTCTTCCTCTTCCCGCCAGAACGGGTTAAGGCACTCTATTTGTAAATCAAACTCATAAAGTACCTCTTTCTTTAGTATCTTAGGCTCTCCATACGCCCTGCAATCAATCACACGCTTAAAGCCGCCGTACTCATACACCAGCGTAGCGCTAAGCTCTGGGTTAAATATCTTAAGCATACGGCGGCGCAGTTCCAATGCCTGCGCCTTGTCCCGTGTGTTGATATGTCCCACTACGTCTATGTCCCTCGCCTCGATACGCTGCCCTACGTAGGTGTCGCCGTGCTGTCCCATACTGTTTGTGCTGTAAATGACGCTCGTAACGCCGGAAATGCCCTCTACGTCTTTACTTATATTGCAATGGTATACGCTGTCTACTCCCAGCTCTAACCGCTCGCCCCTTGAATTTATGTAAGTCAGTTTTTCATTTTCCATGTGTTACACCGTCCTTGCTATCATTCTGAACTGTCGGGCTGCCTCTTTCTGCTGTTTTGCATAGTCCGTGGTATTCGCATAAATATACTGATTGACAACTACGCCGCCTGCTGCACTGCCGCCTCTCGGCTTTGGCTTTTTGTCGTCGTTATCATACTTAAATTCATTGCCTACATTTACCTTTGCGTCTACGTCAAACTCCTGCGGTACGCTGTCCTCAATCATTTTCTTAACTCCGCCGATTTCATTAGAAAAGCCAACGCCGATACCCTGCGCCAGATATACGCCGATTTCGTCACGCATCAGCTTAGACGGGCTGGCAATTCCAAATAAATCCTTAAGGAAGTCGGTAACATTGCCTACCCAGCCGCTTATTTTGTCCTTTATCCACTGCGTAGCTCCGTTTATGCCGTTCCAGATGCCCTCTACCATGTTTTTACCGAACCCAGCAAACGTACTGCCAATATTCTTAAATACGTCTGTTATTCCAGTAATTACATTTTTCATTCCCTCTACGGCTTTGTTCTTTACTTCTGTACCCCACGTAGCCACTTTGGTAACTGCCCCTACTATGCTGTTCCAGATTTTCTGCGGCAGTTCCTTAACAATCGTAATAACGCCTGTTACCATGGCATTCATTACCTCTTTGGCTTTCGTAAGCATATTGTTACCCCACGTAGCCACTCT